>CAZADP010000127.1:0-4445 GCA_964483905.1 uncultured Candidatus Bathyarchaeia archaeon
TAGTTTAGGTTGTAGCTTTCGTCTGGATCGACTTTTGAGTCATTATTTCGGTCTATCCAGTCAAGTATGAAGACGCCGCATCGCTGGTTCCAAATGTAATCTCCGTCAGGGTCAAAGTCCTCGTAGGGTACGCTGACGGATACGACCATGAAATCCGCCTCTTCTGGTATCGAGGCTTTATCCAACAAAAGAAGGTTGCCCCATGTCAAATTAGTTGTTTGCCATATATCTAGCAGTTTTTCTGTTTGATTTGCATAGGTCTCGGTTGTGATTAGGCGATGTCTTACGGGCCTTATTGTGACCCTCACAGTCTCATTCATCGGATTTTCAACAACAAAAGATGATGCCGTAGATTCTGCTGGAGAAACTGTTCCAGCGAACCATTGAAAATCATTTATCGGCCCTTGTGGGGGAACAAATCTATTTTGTTGCGACTCTTCAATGCTCCGGTAGAAAGTCCAAGAGTATTCTATCTTTTTTCTGACATTTTCCCATGTGGCTGGTGAAGATATCTGAATACCTGAAATGCTTGAAGCCAGTCTGACGCTGGCGAAGGCGTCTATTCTTCCCGCTCCTTGAACGAACGGATCGTACCCGAGGTCTTCAGCCGAGGACTTCAGAAGAATTTTTACAGTCTCAGGCGAAGGCTTCACTTGATATGCCTGTTGATAAGCTTGAACTGTGAGGGCTGCTACGCCTGCGGTCAACGGAGCGGACATGCTTGTTCCTCCGAACGCGTCGAAAGACTTGGAGCCATCTCCGTTTCCAAGCCAAGTCGGGCCAGCTGTCCATGCCCAAGCCCCAATGTTGACTATGTCTGGTTTCACGTTTCCTATTGGTGTTGGTCCTCTTGCGCTCCATGAGATTACGTCGTTATGTCTTCCACCCGCGAGGCCGAAGAGGGTTTTGCTCGTTGTGTTGAGTGAGGTTGTAGCGCCTACTGTTATTGGTAGGGTTGCGAAGGCTGGGCTTGTCACTGTTCCATGGCCTGGACCCCCATTTCCACTACTGTGAATTATAACTGTGCCCGGATAATCAGGGTCTAAGTAGCCTGGAACCATGAGCGCATCTTCAAGCATTGATAGAACGTCGTACCATGGAAGAAGTTGTTGTTGCAACCATGGCGCCCATTCTGAAATGCCCCAACTGTTGCTTATGATGTCTGCTTTGTGGTTTCCGGTGTACTGCCAAGTTCCGTAGACTGTTCCATAGCTAGGTACGTTCTGCCAACCTTCTGTTCCTGGGATTAGGTCGAAGCCTGCTGCCCAGAGCTCTCCTTCAATTATGTCGCCTAAGAAAAGTGCAGTTACTCCCATCACTTTCGCTGCTGGAGCTGCTCCTGATCCTGAAAGAGGATGCGTAAAGTCTCTGCCTGCAGCGGCGCTTGCACAGAATGTTCCGTGTCCCAACCAATCATTCACAAGAACTACGTAGTTGCCAGCTGGATCGAGGGGTTTGAGGATGAGACTTCTATCAGCGATATTGGGAGAGGCACTCCATATATCTAAGAAGTAGCCTAGGGCTCCAGCCGACAGATCATAAATTCCATCTCCGTTAAAGTCTCTTGCAGCTAGAGGATGGCTTTTGTTAATTGGCGTTTCATCAGCAAAGCTAAATTCAGGAGGCCATGCGCTAGGCCAGTAAGGTAGAATATCCGGATTTTCTGAGCTGAATAATCCAAGCCAAGCCCAGTCGTAAGAAAGGTCCACATAAACCGTATCGTATACTCCTGCTTTGGCAGAATCTACGATTAACACGGGGAAAATCTGGGATATTAACCATTCTGGCACGATATTCCACCATTGACACGCTACGCCGAAGTGGTAAGTCCCGCTTTTAGAAGTGATACCAGTGATTTCCATGTCCTCTGTCCATGAGGAGCCAGTGAGATTGGAGAATTTGATGACTAAAGCGGTGTTTAACCATGGACCCAGAGAGAAGTATACCTCAGGATCAATGCCAGACGTTTCTAGGTACTTTCTCCCGCCGGCTATGTGGGTGGCTGTCACGGTAGTGTTGGCAAGCGCTAGACCCGATGCGTCAGCATCAAACGCCGCGGGATTGCCCATATCATCTCTCGCAATCGCGTCCCAGTAGCCCATGCTGAGTGCGCTATAGTCTACTCCAGTGTCCACGATTGCCACGGTTGTATTGGCCCCTACTATTCCCAAGTCCGTCCAGACCTCTTGGGCGCCGATGATGTCAACTGCTTCTCTGAGGGTTGTTTCTGGCTCGCCAATCAGAGGTTCATCGGTTGGGACGAATTTGCTTTTCTTCAAGGGGATGGCTAATAGGTTTCCTTTTAGGAGAGAACTTTGGGCCTGGATGTCGGTTGGCTTGGAGTATTCTATCCTTCGATCTTTCAGTACGACCATTGTTTCTGGGCGGTTAGCGAGATATTGGATGGTTTTTGCGTCTGCGACTCCTAAGAGCATGCGAGGGCCTCCGATTGATGGAGTGATTCTGGTTGTGAGCATTTTTTCAGTGATGGAGGCTAGGTCATCATTTGCGGTGAATAGTATTATTCTCGTGGGTTCCGTGGCGTTTGACAGCTCCGGATCAATGTACTTTTTGAACTGGGTTTTCAGGGGTTGCTGATCATTTAGAAGGCGGTTTAGCGCTGGATACGTAGTTTCTTGAGAAAGAAGGTTCAGTGACGGGTATACTTCGGGCATTGCCAGTGTTATCGTGAGCAGAATTGGAATAAATAAAAGGTAGACTTTATTTTTCATAGGCTTTGCCTCTGTTCCTCCAGTTTTTGCATTTTTGATTATATAAAGAAGATGTAGAAGAGTTTACTAACCGCATCTTACATGCCTTGATTATTCAGAGAAATGAAATACTGCATCGGCGATGTGAAAGCGGTGGGTTCAAATCAGGGCTTGGGTTGAACAATGGAAAGATAATTTTCGGTTTTGTAGATTTTGAGTCCAAGTCGAATCAAGTGCTCAATGAAGGTGCTGCGTTTTTCTCTTCCGCGAAGGTTTTCAATTTCTCTGAAGAGTTTTGTGTCTATTGTTAAGCCTATGTGATGCTTCATTTTTGTGGCCTCTGTGTAATCTGTATATTCAGTATACTAAAAAGCTTTATTAGTCTTACGCAACAAATTATACTTACTAGTTTTATGGAAGGCTTAGGTGATGAAGACTTTAAGAATATCCGATGATGCTCACCAGAAGCTCACGGCTTTGCTGGGAGAGCTAACAGCCCAAACGATGAAGATGCAAACCTATACAGACGCCATAGAAAGTCTCCTTTCACAATCTGTAACTTTGCCGGCTGAAGTGCTCGCACAAATTGAAGGCTTCATAGATGAGAATAGGTATATGGGCTACACGACACGGGAAGAATTTATCCGCGACGCTGTAAGGTGGCGTCTACGCTTTCTAAAGGAGGAATATGAATACATAGAAGTTCCAAAAGAAGAGTACGAAAGACTGCAACAGGCAATAAAAGATATGGGAATGCCATTCCTAAGTGCAAGCGACTTCATAGACCAGCAAATTAAAAGCTTATTGGAAAAGTACTCTGAGTGGATGAAGCAAACAGAGGAATATGGTAAAAAGGGTAGAAAGAAAGGCTGAAAGAAATCAAAGACAGGCATTCCTCCGAACAGAAAAGCGAAGTGCGTGAAGAATGCGATTTGTTAAGTGCCGAACCTTGTCTAAATAGATTCTTCCAACATCATTCAGACACGACTATAAGGATATATCCCAAGTTATCCTTGTTTGGTATCTGTTGAAACGGATAGTGTTTAACTCCACGAATTTCTAAGCATAGTTGTAAGGCATCGTCTCCACCGTCACAACGGCAAACTTCTATGCTGAATCCACCGTCCAATCTTGACGTGATTGTTAGCATAGCAGCCACGTCTTTGTTCAAGGGCTCTATCCAGAGACACAGCCATACGGTCAGTGGAAGCTTGACATCCATTAAAGTTTCGTAGCCAATGAAAACGCATTTCGTTGTAAGGTTGTGCCACGGATAATAGACTTTTGTTTCTTCCATCAGCTTGAAATGGTCAACATTATGAAATTCTCTGGAATGAGAAGACGATGTTGAGACTTGAACTGTCAACACGAAAACAACTGTTAAAGCTAGCAGCAATTTCTTCACTTTTGCACCTCCTCTTTTTCCAATCTGACTTTTGATTTTCCGATTCCTTTCTTTTCAACTTCTGTCATATATTCAACCCAAAAAGGGTTTGTGTATTTCCCATGTTAATAATACTTGTGGAATCATTCCATAGTACACTGAACAACAGATTATCAGGGAAATGCGGAAAAAATGGTTGCTCAAGCGCGCGCTTTGGCACTTGACGAAGCCAAAAGAAAGGATAGAGGTTTCAGCAGATGCGTGCACTACTGTATCTGCAGCTGTAATTGACGTGTCGTTAGAACCAAATGGTCCAGATGACTATCCCGATAACTGCTAATATTGCGACG
>CAZADP010000128.1:0-4439 GCA_964483905.1 uncultured Candidatus Bathyarchaeia archaeon
AAGGATTGTTCGAGGGAAAATGCCAGAAAGGTTAAGAATACAGTTCTTTTGTGTTTTATTGTTGGATTGTTTGCTTTTGTTGTTGGCGCCTTTAGGTGAACTTATGTTTAGTAAAGAGGTTTTCACGAATGTTGTCTTGATGGTCCTCTGTTATGTCTACATACTGTTCATAGTTTTCGTCTCTGGAAAAATAGATAAACTCTTGCATACCTCGCAGAAGGCCTCTCGCAAGTTCTTACACGCCATGATCGGAAATCTTCCGTTTATTATTCCATTTTTTACATCATACGTATATCCAGTTCTAGTTGCTGCTTCATTCATATTAGTGACTTTTTTTGCGTCCCCTTACTTTCCATTTAGGAACATTAGCCTGAGGTTGAAGGGACTGTCAGAAATAACTGGGAAAGGGCATCATTTAGGTCTCATTTTATACGCGGTTTCCTACACTCTTTTAGCATTATTTTTCTTTCCTGAACCATCTGTTATTGCGGCAGGTATTTTGCCGATGGCTTATGGGGACTGTGCAGCTTCAATAGTCGGAGAGAGATATGGTAGAAGAAAGTACAGGCTTGCTGCAGACAAAAGCTTAGAGGGTTCAGCAGCAATGTTTCTTGCGAGTTTTTTCAGCTTTACAATTAGCTTGGCCTTCTTTTCCTTACTTTACCAATTTTCAGTCTTTGATAAAGTTTTCATAGCGATTGTTGTCGCTGCTGTTGCGACACTTGTTGAGGGCTTTTCCCCGATGGGCTTTGACAATCTAACCGTCCCCATCCTCGGCTCTTTGACCTTCCTAGTGTTGAATGGAGGCGTTTGAACGATTGATTTTCGTAGTTGTAGATGGACTGGACGCCGCGGGAAAAAGCACCCAAGCATTTAATCTTTACAATTTTCTAATGAAAAGAGGGAAGACTGTTTACTTAAGGATACATCCTTCAAATGACAATTTTTTCGGAGTTAAAGCCAAACAATTTCTTTATCTAACGGGGAAAAGCGCACATTTCGCTTCCGCCTTATTTTACATGCTAGATGTCGTTCGTTCAATTCTACTCTTTTCTTGGAGAAGATATGATTATGTTATTTTTGTTCGTTACCTGATGGGAACAGCCTATCTGCCGTCACCATTGCATAAAATCTCCTATTATTTCTTCGCCTCTTTCGTACCCACATCAAATCTAATGTTTTTTCTTGATGTTAAACCTGAAGAAGCCCGTAGAAGAATAAGAATTACGCGCAAGAGGCAAGAGATGTTTGAAAGCTTGGAAGAACTGAAACAAACTAGAGGCAAAGCAATTTCCCTTGCTCTAATAGGTAAATGGAAAATAATAGACGCAAACAAACCCACGAAAGACGTTGAAAAACAGATTGAAAAATCGCTGTAACTACAGAATCTATTGAGTATTGGGAAGCGGCCCAACTTTTTACATTGTTCTAAAAACTGGACTTATAAGTCTCCATTCAAGAACTCTAAATGGGGAAGTGTGTTAATCCTTGAACGTTGAGGATGAAACTAGGCTTGAATATGCGCTCCGTGGTAAAGATTGGAAGGTTTACTGGCTTCTTTTGAAAAGTGGTCGTCCGATGAGTGTTCGTGAAGTTCAGAAAACCTTACATTTCAGTAGTCCCAGCGTGGCGCTGCATCATCTTGAACGGCTACGTGAATTAGGGTTGGTGCGAAAGAAGGATATAGGCGGTCACTATTCTCTAGCTAGTGAGGTCAAAATTGGAGTGCTTCGGCATTTTGTCAAGTTGGGGAAACTTCTTTTTCCAAGATATTTCTTTTATGCAGTTTTCTCCACAACCTTTTACGTGGCTTATCTTTCGTTGTTAATGCAAGGCTTTACGCGAGAAAACCTGTTCATCGTCTTATTTGGAGCAATAGTCTTGGTAATATTTTGGTACGAAGCGATCCGCGTGTGGTCTTTGAGACCATTCTAGTTTTTGAATCAAGCTGTACTAGACATTAGGATAAAATTAGAGAAGGACTTCATGCTTACCTTGGTGATATTAGAAGCAAAGGGAAATTAAGAAGCGCGCCCTGCTCTATGGAACTACGGCTGCTCTTTTAGGCATAGCGTTAGGCACCTTATGCTATAACGTAGGAATTAATCCACAAATTCCGCCCACAATATCCTCTATTGCTAGAGCACGCGATTGAATCGCCTCTGACGGTTGAGGGCATGAAATTATTGTCGAAAAATCCGGATAATCATGCGATCTTGAAGGAAGAGCGCTACGACTAAAACCCAAAACATTTAAAAACAAAAGCGACACATGATATTTGGGTGCCAAGAGTGCAAGGTGAATGTTTTAACTTCGCCTCAGCCCCATGAGTTTTCTCTTGGGTTTATAAGTTTCTATTTCATAAAAGTTTTGAAGAGGGTGTTCGGTGATAAGCATTAGCGATGTTCTAGATGGAAAGCTGACTGAGAAGGAAGTCGAAATAAAGGGCTGGTTGGTCACGAAACGCTCAAGCGGTGGAGTTCAATTCTTGGTTATAAGGGATGGAAGTGGAACGATACAGTCTACCATTCATAAGGATGACGTTGCTGAAAAAGTATTTCAGGACGCCGATAAGCTGACGCAGGAATCTTCTATCGTAATCAGAGGTACTGTCAAGGAAGACAGAAGGGCGCCAAGCGGTTACGAAGTAAAGGTCAAGGATTTGGTGATTGTTCAATTGGCAGCACAAGAATATCCTGTAGGTAAGAAGGAGCACGGCATCGATTTCCTCATGGGATTTAGGCAATTATGGGTAAGAAGTCCAAAGCAGATCGCGATACTGAAAGTGAGAGCAGAAGTCACAAGAGCATGTAGAGATTTCCTCGACGAAAGAGGCTTCACATTGACAGATTCACCGATTCTTACTCCATCTTCTGTGGAGGGAGTGGCGACTTTGTTCGAGGTTCCTTATTTTGGGGGCAAGGCTTTTCTAACTCAAAGCGGTCAGCTTTATGTTGAAGCTACGATTGCAGCTTTCGGCAAGGTATACTGCTTCGGCCCAACTTTTCGAGCAGAAAGATCGAAGACTGCGCGCCACTTGACAGAGTTTTGGATGGTCGAGCCTGAAATGGCTTTCTTCACTTTGGAGGATAACCTGAAGCTACAAGAGGAGATGGTAACTTACATCGTGGAGAGTACCTTGGAAAAAAGAAGTAGAGAGCTAGGCGTTTTGAAGAGAGATGTAAAACCCTTGAAAGAAGTTGAACCTCCATTCGATAGAATAAGTTACTCCGAAGCGATAGAAATGCTGCAGAAAGCTAAGTACAAAATAGAGTGGGGAGAGGATTTCGGGACACCGCATGAGAGGTTCATTTCCCTAAAATTTGAGAAGCCTGTGTTTGTCCATAGGTATCCAACGAAAGTCAGAGCATTTTACATGCAACCAGATCCAGATGATCCACGAGTTGTGCTTTGTGCCGACTTGATGGCCCCTGAAGGGTATGGTGAAATTATAGGCGGAAGTGAACGAATTCATGACTTGAAATTACTTGAGCAAAGGATCGAAGAGTTCAGATTACCGAGAGAAGCTTACGAATGGTATTTGGATTTAAGAAAATATGGTTCCGTGCCACACTCAGGGTTCGGGTTGGGAATCGAAAGAATCGTGATGTGGATTTGCAAGCTAAAACACATAAGGGAAACAATACCGTTCCCGAGAACAATGACGAGGATCTGTCCGTAAATCCATTTTTAATGTGATGTAAAAGAGAATCAAGGCTAGATTTGTATTTTCGCTTTCAAGGATCGTAAGAGATTCCTACCCTGATCTAGTAGAAGTTAGAAATGACAATGCGGAAAAAGACCAGTCGTATAATTAGGAAGTCGACTAGGAAGATTAAAAATATAGATTGTACATAGTATAAGTAAAAAGCGCTTTCTTTGGGGGGGTCACCGCGAAGTGGGAACTGAAAATTTGGACAGAATTTTCCATCCTAAGAGAATAGCCGTCATCGGAGCGAGCGACAGAGAAGGCTCTGTAGGTGCTAGATTGCTCAGAAATTTGATTGGCGTAGGGTATAACGGAGCAGTTTATCCCGTCAACCCTTTTAGATCCACAGTTCAGGGCATAACCGCCTATCCAAGCGTCACCAAAATTCCATGGAAACTAGACCTAGCAATTATAGCCACTCCAGCACATACTGTTCCACAGATCGTTGAGGAGTGTGGAAAAGCTGGAGTTTCTGGAATAATTCTTGTCTCAGCAGGCTTTAGAGAAGCTGGAAAGGAGGGGGAAGCTCTTGAGAAACAAATTCTTCAGCTTAAAAACCAATACAATATTCGCATTATAGGACCAAACTGCTTCGGGATTATGAGACCACGAATAAGACTTAACGCCACCTTTGCAAACAAAGCGGCCATGCCCGGAAAAATAGCATTTATATCACAAAGTGCAGCATTGTGCGCTTCTGTGCTGGATTGGGCTTCAGAGGCTCATATAG
>CAZADP010000129.1:0-4408 GCA_964483905.1 uncultured Candidatus Bathyarchaeia archaeon
ACCGCTTAGAAAAATGGCGAGTGATGATTCAGTCTATGACTCCTGGAGAAAGGGAGAACCCAAAAATTTTCAATGCTTCGAGAATAAAGCGCGTGGCACGAGGTTCAGGAACAGGTGATAAGGAAGTGAAGGAGCTTCTGAAACAGTACTCCATGACGCGGCGTATGTTAAAAACTCTGAGGAGGAAGAAGAAACTACCTTTCTTCGGGAAGGGATTGCCGCTCGACTTCAAGTGAATTGAATAAAATCTTGAAGGACTGCGTCATGGATATTCTGGAAACGGCGTTGAGGATGCTTGAAAAGTATCCTTTATGCGATCACTGTCTGGGAAGGCAGTTTGCCCTGCTCGGACATGGCTTAGAGAACGATAAAAGAGGAAACTCAATAAAGCTGGCTTTAACGCTCAAATATCATGCAGTAACTCTTTCAAGGGATAGAGATAGTGTAAGAATCCTCAGAATCCTTGCGACGAATGGTTTCTCCAAGACGGCGAAAGAAATTCTGCAAAGAATGAAAGGACCTATTCCTGGTAAGAGTTTGCCCAGAACATGTTTCTTGTGCGAAGGAAAATTCAGCACTTTGGAGGATTTGGGGAAAAATGCCCTTGAGCTTCTTAGAAACTATGAATGTAATAGCTTCTTAGTGGGCATAGAGCTTCCGGTAGCGGCTGAGGAACGTGAAGATGAGTTTAAGGCTGAGTTTGAAGTGGGCTATGGCGAAAGCGTCCGGAACGAGTTTGGGAGGGTGATGGGGAAAAAAATTGCAGAGTACAGCAGGAAAATTGTAGAATACAAGAAACCAGAGATAGTTTTGCTTGTTAACCCGTTTTCTGGAGAGATCAAGGTTCAGGTAAATCCGCTTTACGTTGCTGGAAGGTATAAGAAACTTATTAGGGGCATCCCGCAGTCAAAGTGGTTCTGCTCGAGCTGTCGGGGAAAAGGCTGCGAGAAGTGTAATTGGACTGGGAAGATGTATCGGGAGTCTGTAGAAGAGGTCATTGCAACGCCATTCTTGGATGCAACTGGGGGGACGAAAGCGTCTTTTCATGCTTCGGGTAGGGAGGACATTGATGCTCGTATGCTGGGTAGGGGCAGACCTTTCGTAATCGAAATTACGAAACCTAAAAAGCGATTTTTAGACCTTAAAAAATTAGAAGCGGTTGTGAATGCTTCCGCGAAGGGCAAGGTTGAAGTTTCAGACTTGCACTTTACAGACAAGGATGTTGTTAGAAGATTGAAAAAGGCAGAGTCTAGTCAAAAGGAATACCGTGTAGTTATGGAATTTGACAACAAAACCACAGCACACGATCTGCTTGTCTTGGAGGAGAAATTAACAGGCGCCCTGGTTAAGCAGAGAACGCCCCTTCGTGTTTTGCATAGGAGGGCGGATTTGACACGGGAAAAGTACATATACGAGGTGAAAGTAAAGAAGTTGTCGCCTAAAAAAGCCATAATGAAAATTCGAAGCCAAGGAGGACTCTATGTTAAGGAATTGGTGACGGGAGATGAGGAAAGAACAACCCCCAATGTCTCGCAGATCCTCAAAAACAAAGCGAAGCCTGTGAAGCTTGATGTTTTGGACGTAATTATGGAGGATTGAAGAGGTGGAAAAATGAGGAGGTCAAAGGGATACCGCGCAAGAACACGCCGGCTTCTGAAAAAGGATCCTAGGGAACGGGGCAAAATTAGACTAAGTAAATTGCTTTACGAATACCAACCGGGAGTTCGGGTGGTCGTCAAGATAGATCCGAGTGTCCACAAAGGAATGCCTCACAGGCGTTATCACGGCAAGGTTGGTACTGTAATTGGTAAGCGCGGGCGAGGTTACATCGTGAGCGTGACGCAAGGAGATGCTATCAAAGAGGTTATTGTTAGACCTGAGCATTTGGAACCATATCAAAGTGATTGAACGTGTCCAAGAAAGCATCTAGTGAGAAGAATCTTACTTTGCCACAAGTTAAAAAGTTACTTGAGTCCATGGGGGAGGAAAATTTGGATCAGTTCCAGCGCCGTACGTTGGACTACCTGTCTAAATTTGCGAAGGTGGACTCTGAAGCTGCTGAAAAGCTTGTGGAAAAACTTGTTTCAGAATTTGGTTTAGAAGAGGATGAGGCTGTCCAAGTAGTTAACTGTTTGCCAAAAAGTGTTGAGGAGTTAAGAGTTTTTCTTGCTGGTGGTCGTAAAATTATTGAAGCTTCAAAGTTGGAAACCATAGTCGCCCTTCTAGATGAATATCGAAAATTGAAATAGGTAGTTCGGCTAGTATCTTTTTATCTGTAGATGAAAGATAAGGGCGAATGTGATGGAGAAGCGATACGAAGAGTACGCTTACGTCCTAGATTTCTTGCCGCATGGTCGCCCGGGAATACGTATCTCGGGAAGGGCAGGTTATCGAGCGGGAGCGCTTGTTCAGTTGGTTGGTGAAGAGTTCTTCACGCTCTTAGAGGCATTGGTCGCAGAGGGTATTGTGCTTAGGCCTCATGATCGTGTTTATGTTGGAAAGGATGCTCGGGAAGAAATTACGTATATTATTGGACGCGTAAGCTATGATGAGTTGACCGCTGCTGCGAGGATGGAGCTTTCTGCGGTAATCAGTAGGATAGTGTTGAATCGTGAGAAATGGTTTGTCAACTTCTTCAATACTGCACAGGCTGTGACGCCTCGGATGCATGCGTTGGAACTGATTCCTGGGATAGGGAAAAAATACATGTGGCAAGTTATAAATGAGCGTGACAAGAAGCCTTTTGAAAGTTATGATGATTTGCAGAAGCGTACTGAGTTGCCTAATCCGGTCAAGTTGATCACTAAGAGAATTTTGGAGGAGTTGGCTGGTGATAGCAAGTACCGGCTGTTTACGAGGACTCACTAGCATATTTGGGTTAGTTAGCGGGGTTATATGAGTCTTTTAGAAAGGACGAAGCTTCTGCTTCGAAGACATCGAATTTTTCCGAACAAACTTTTGGGACAGAATTTCATGGTTGAGTCTTCAATTCTTCAATACATATGTGGATGTGCTTCACTGGTCCAGAACGATGTGGTGTTGGACATTGGTGCTGGTTTTGGCTTTTTGACGCGTTTTCTGGCGGATAGGTGCAAGAGTGTTTTGGCTGTTGAATCTGATGCGAAGCTTTTGAAGGTTTTGCAAGAACAACTCGAAGATTTGTCGAATGTCAAAATCATTGAGGGCGATGTGCTCAAACTGCAGATTCCACGTTTCAATAAAGTCGTTTCAATTCCACCGTACAATATTTCTTCGCGTTTGCTCACGTGGCTTTTCAGCAAGAATTTTGACTGTGCGGTTTTAGTCTTTCAAAAGGAGTTTGCAAATCGCCTTCTAGCCTCTATTGGAACTGAATGCTATGGTTGGCTTACGGTTGTTGCGTATTATTATGCAGAAGCTGATCTTTTAGACGACATTCCGAAGTGGATGTTTTATCCGCAGCCTAAGGTGGATTCTATTGTTGTGCGCTTAAGGCCGAGGAAGCATCCTCCTTTTGACTTAAAGAGTGAAGCGTTGTTTAGACGACTGGCTAAATCACTCTTCACACAACGCAATAGGAAGGTTAGAAACGCTATATTGCCGTTCATGAAGGCAATGCAGGCGATCGCGTCTGAAGACATGTTTGAGTTGGTCGAAGCTCTGCCCTTTCGCGATAAACGGGTAAGGGAATTAGCGCCTGAAGATTTTGGAGCATTGTCGAATGCCCTTTTCAGGTAAGAAGGTGTTTTTTGAAGATTATGTGTTCTATGTTTTGGAGGATGTTTACGAGCCAGCGGAGGATTCGTTTCTTTTTGCTGAGAATTTAGCTGTCAGAGAAGGTGATGTGGTTCTTGATATGGGCACTGGATGCGGTATATTAGGGATAGTTGCAGCGAAGAAAGCAACAAAGGTCGTTGCTGTTGATGTGAATCCTTATGCAGTTCGATGTGCAAACAACAATGCTAGACTGAATCGTGTTGCAGAAAAAATGTTCTTTGTGCAAGGAGATTTGTTCGGGCCTTTCAGGTTGGAAGTAAAATTTGACTTAATGCTTTTTAACGCTCCATATTTGCCTTCGGACGCTGCCCAAGATGGCTCGTTGCTTTCTTGTGCTTGGGCGGGTGGTGTTACTGGCCGACAGGTTATTGACCGTTTTGTTTGCGAATCACCGAAATATTTGAAGCATGGGGGGTATGTCTTTTTGATGCAGTCCAGTTTGTCTCGTGTTGAAGAAACATTGCAAAAATTTGCGGAAAACGGATTGAAAGTGAGTGTTGTTGCAGAACAGGCCTTGCCGTTTTTCGAGACAATAGTACTCGTGAAGGCGGAAGGGTTATAATTGATTTGCATATTGACCTGATCTTGTGCAGGGGGGTTCATGTGGAGAGAGTAGTTGGGTATTGTGGAATAATTTGTTCTGATTGTCCTG
>CAZADP010000130.1:0-4403 GCA_964483905.1 uncultured Candidatus Bathyarchaeia archaeon
GCGCGCTAAGAAGGTTACTTACGCATGTCTCTCTTCTTTCCATGGATCTGCTGTGTTGCTGTATCCTCTTTTTTCCCAGTATCCTAGTTCTTGTTCTCTGGTGAATCTTATTTTCCTAACCCATTTTGCACTTTTATAGGCGTACTTTTTAGGCACTACTAGGCGTAATGGTCCTCCATGCTCTGGCTCCAAAGATTTGCTATCTAGTCTATACGCTAGCAAAACATCATCCTCCAGTAGGTCTTCAAGCGGCAAACTTGTTGTGTAGTTCCCCTCTGCCACAATCGTCACATACTTAGCTTCTTTCAAGGGTTTAGCTAGATCAGAAACAGTTTTGAATGCGACCCCTTCCCATCTATTGTCTAGTTTGCTCCACCCAGTTACGCAGTGAAAATCGGTTACCCTCAAAACTTTTGGAAGCTTCAAAAACTCCTCGTAAGTCAATCTTACTGGATTCTCCACCAAACCCTCAACCACAAAATCCCAAGCTTTAGGATCGAACTTCGGTACTGGGCCGACATGCAAAACAGGAAACTTCGAAGCAATCTTCTGATTTGGTGGAACCCTTCGGTCTCTGTCAATCATCAGCATCCACTTCTGTGGAAGATCCGCACTCTCCAGAATATTCCTTCTTCCCATGATATAAATGCTAAGCAAGGCATATAGAAAATAGAAATCACGAAAGCTCCCTTTGAGAATTCCTAAGTAAATGCAGCAACTCTGCAGTATATTCTTCACATAAGACAAGATTAACCCTTGACTCCCCAATGAAGCCAAAGCATCTTCCGCCGTGGATCCACAGAAAACTTAAAACATCAATCGTTGAGACGCAAAAGAGTTAAGCCACGAATGCGCTGAAAGATAGCTGGCGATAGTTCGTGCAGAAGTCTCCGCATGAATTTGATTTGGCTGTTTTAGAATCAGAATTAAAGGGAAAAAGCCTTCTTGTCTACTGGTACTTGCTACAACAGCCCACCCATACCGTAGGTGTACGTGAAGTTCAGCGAGCTCTAGGTTTTTCTAGCCCAAGCATTGCTGTGCATCACCTCGAAAAGTTGGAGGACTTAGGGCTTATTCGGAAAAAAGGCACGGGAGAATATGTACTTCAAGAGGAAGTGAAAGTGGGGATATTACGTTTTTTCACGCGGATGGGTCGATTCCTCGTGCCTCGATATCTCTTCTATTCAGTTTTGTTTTCCACAATGCTAACAACTTATTTGATCATATGCACTTTTGGACAGATTTCGCCTAGTCTTTATGCTGTAGTGTTTGGGCTGATTGCATCACTTATTTTTTGGGTCGAGACACTTAGACTGTGGAGGGCAAAGCCTTTTTGAAGTGTCTACACAGTGTTCTAAAATGTAGACTTAAAAGACACAAAAGTCTTTACCCCTCTTGGAGGCGGCAACTTTGAAGAAAATCCTAGTGTACCTCGCAGCCGCAGTGTTTCTAGGGCTATTACTAACGCTGGCTCCCTCTGTCATGATAACAACTGAAAAAGTCAATACAATGGGACGGTTTATTTGTTCATGGTCAGAGGAAGTCAAAGGAGATTACAGTTTGGATACCCCGAAATCTTCGATGGCAAGTCTCGAGATCTTCGCCATTAGCTTGATAATCGCGTCCTTCGCCTATGTTTTGTGTAAGTGGAGAATGCTGCCTTAAATTGTCCTGTACTAGAATTAGTACAATCATGTTCTGAAGCGTAGCATTATGGGAACCAAACATTCAATACTTTTTTCGGGCGAAAACATGTGGATAAAAAAGAAGGAAATATTCTTGGCAATTGCACTTAGCACGCTTGTCGTTCTTCTGGTTACCTATTCCAGCCTGAAGAATGAAAAATATCCTTTGGGAAGTTTCCTGTCAATGGAGTCAGAGGCATCCGGTGAAAGGACACATTTCGGTCAAGGGTCACAACAACATTACCAACTAATTACAGAAACAATCGAAGGACAATTGAATAAGGGGACATTTGAAGATGCAATCAATAAACTTACGATCTTAACAGAATCAAAAGACGGTTATGTCAAATCGTTACATATGACCTACACGGAGGGAGCTTGGGGCGGCCAAATGATCTGCAAAGTGCCTCCAGCGAATGTAACATCTTTTACATTTGGTGTGAGGGCGATAATTGATGCTAATGGAACAGTCACCTACATAAACATCAGCATAGAAGACATAAATGCAACGCAACAGACCACAGAAGCTACATTTTCAACAATCAACTTGAATCTAAACGAAAGAAAGCCTGACACTAGTGCAGGAATCGGAGCTTCGATTGAACCAGTTCTAGGAATTCTCAAAGCGAGCTTATTATGGATTGCTCAAGGCTTAATCGTGGGCGTACCATTATGTTTTGCATCGCTTGGCATAGTCATACTTGTTAACAGAGGAATCATCCCCGTATGGAAAAATCTGCTAAAAGGCACAAAACAGCCCGGCAAAAATTCACCCGTGGACATTTCAAGCGGCAGTTAGAGTGTAAATATGTCTAAGTCTCTCGGGTAGTGAGTAATTCCGCGCCGTCTTCAGTGACCAATAACCGTGTCTGAGTGCCTAAATCCTGCAAATCAACCTCGTAAATTCCCAGTTCACAGCCTAAAACCATTCCAGCTTGTGGTGGCTCCTCGTTCCCTTGTCCACTTCACTGCATTTTACTTTGGCTGCTCTCTAGATGTAAACGAGGCAGCGGATGAAATCATGTGGAAGCTTAGTTTTGAACGATAGTCGAAGAGTACCCGTATATGATTTGGAAAAAAACTGGAGAATAAGCATATGTATGGCATATTTCCTATTGACGGTCCAGAGAAGGACTAGGCTTCTTTCTTCATTACCTTGCGAGCGAATGTTATATAGCCTGTATGCCCAGTCATCACGGTTTGGGGTCGCGTTTTTCCTTTTTCAATCTGCATTCCACGCATCATGCATTCGATCGTTTCAATGTCGACAAAATTGTTCTCCTTTAAGGCCTCAACTGATTTGACAACTTGGTCTATTGTTGGGCTGAAGGAAACTATTGTTCCACAAGGCTTTAAGGCGTTGTAGGCATAGGGAACAACAAGCCATGGAGTCGCTAAATCTAATACTACTGCATCAACATCTTTCTCATCTATTCCATCAGTGACATCCTTATGCTTTAATTCTACAAAGTCTATTAAGCCTGCACGTTTGAGGTTTTTCTCCGCAGCTTTCTGAAATTCCTCTCTGATCTCGTAGCTGTAGACTTTGCCGTTTGGCTTAACATAATGGGCTAAGGCAGTGGTTAATGCGCCGGTTCCTGTTCCAGCCTCTACGACAATGCTTCCTGGTCCTATCCCGCTGAACATTACTATAAGGGCGGTGTCCTTTGGGTAAGTTATCTGGGTCTTCCTGACAGACTTCATGATATAATCGCGTAACAAAGGTTTCAATGCCGTAAATTCGATGCCTAGGCTGCTCGGAACTGTCGAGCCGTATTCCTTGTCGATTAAATCGTCAAATTTTATGAAGCCCTTATGGGTATGGAAGCTTTTGCCACTTTCAACCTTAACCATGTAGGTTTTTCGCTGGCTAAGGTAGAGAATTATGTAGTCGCCTTCGCTTATTTTTCGGGTCAGCAACATTATTCACTATGGCGTGTACTTGAAGGGGTGTTTTGACCGGTCCTTGTTTTCTATTAGCTCGTCTATGCTGGGTCTGCCTTCAATTGCCTTGCGGATAGCATGACGCATCGCCTTATAATTGTTTATGTAGACACGTTGCCTATCAACAGCCGTTGGATGAACAAAAACGTTCGTGATGATTATCAACTCTTCGGCAACCATCTTTGGAATAGTACCATCTGCAACACTGTCAATGACTGCCTTCGCGACAGCTGTCTGAGCGGGTCCATAAACCATGCTTGCCTGACGCATACTCGTAATTGTGACCGTTGGAACGATTAGTGTTATGGGTTTAACCGCTAGATTTGGTTCCAAAATAGCCAACAACGGTTCATGCCCAGGCGTTGGATTTGCTTTAGCCTTTGCGAAAGCCTCACCTACTGGGCCGTCCCTATTTCCAATAACGAGATCTATGTGGGCTACTTCTGCTCCTTGTCCTGCTAAGGCTTCGCCTACTTTCAGTTTAAAGCTTTTTATCGTTTCGGACGTTATTTCCACTGCTGCGAAACGTTCTTCCAAAGGCTTTTCAACAATTTCAACCGTTATTTCTTTGGGCTTTATTTTTCCTATTTTTTCTAAGTCAAGGCGGAGTTCCTCTTTGGCCTCGTATGTCAGTTCTCCTCCAACGCTCAGGGGGCTTCTGACAGGCCCGACCTTAATTTTCATCATGTTCAAGGCTTCTTTTGTGCCTACGGCTCCGCTTCCAGCAATTATCCTTGCGATCTTTTGCACATTGTACTGTAGTTCACGGGCTTG
>CAZADP010000131.1:0-4383 GCA_964483905.1 uncultured Candidatus Bathyarchaeia archaeon
GAAGGTGCGTGGGTTTGGGTGAGGAAGCGGTTGGGATAAAGAGATACGAAGAACCAAATAGCAGAACAAATTAAAACCATTAACGTAAACTTACGTTGACAATACGTAAAGAAACAGCCAGTATCAACAGCTCCACCCAGCATCAATAGAAACGGGAGACTGCAAAAAGAAAAAAGGGGGAGTCTGCGGTAGACATCACCACTTCAGTTTGTTAGAAGCGATAAAAGATTGGTAGATTAGTGGTTTTTTGTGTGTGCAAAGCCGCTAGGCCCCTCTATTTGGAGCCAAATATGTTGTGAGGGTGGCTTTGTTGGAACGGGTGTGTGTTTTTTTAATGGTTTTCGGGGTGCTAGCTTTGAGAAACAAGCAAGTGTGGGCTTGTGTGCTTGTCAGGAAAGCCTTGGCTGATGTGACATAATTTGGGGCGAAACTCAGAGCGATTCTGGAAGAGGGTAATGGGCAGAGAATTCTTGTTTGGAATATAACAAGAGCGATTAATCCGAACATATGTGACAGAGAGATTGAAGGGAACAGAGAAGTATTAGAGGTAATCTTTTATTTATTGTTGGTGAATCTAACAACAGAGGACAAGAATGACGAATCCTAATGTTGGCGACTTCAATTCATCCGTGAAAACCAACGCTAACGAGGATAACAAATCTCTGAAAAATCCCAGAACTACACAGACTACCCTAGAGGGGAAGACTACTTGGGACTTTCTTAGATCTTTTAGCGTAAAAGAGTCGCATGAATACACTCATGGACTACATATTTATCCGGCAAAAATAGTGCCCCAAATAGCTAGAGGACTTGTTACTCAATTGTCGAATCCTTCTGACACAGTATTGGATCCTTTTTGTGGCAGCGGCACCGTCTTAGTAGAGTCTCTCATGGCTAACCGAAACTCGATAGGGATAGACATAAACACTCTGGCTCTGCTGCTGGCTAAGGTGAAGACTACACCGTTGCCTAGAGAAGAGATCATCAAAACCATGCGGTTCGTCCTTAAACATGCAGAAGAAAAGGCTAGAAACGAATTAGATCCGTCACAGAAAACTGCGTTGGAAAAAATACCAAACGTGTACCATTGGTTTCAACCTTATGTCGCAAAATATCTGGCAATTCTGAGAAGTGAGATCTCGAATATCATAGATCGCAAAATTCAAGACTTTTTTCACGTCTGCTTTTCAGCTACAATGTATGACGTTTCAAATATTCGGAGGACTGACAATCCTTACTTCATAAGGATCTTGCACATGGAAGAGATGGCCAAACACAAACCTAACGTTCTTGAACATTTTGCAAGTATTGTCAAGAGGAATTCCAAGGCTGTTGAAAGCATCCGTAAATCTCAGAAAGATAACGTTTGGGTAAGAACATGTAAGATTAACACACAGTATCTTGCATCCCGAATAGGAAGAGAAACAGTAGATCTGATAGTGACTTCTCCACCATACGGAGAAGAAAAGAACACTATGGATTATGCTAGGTTTTCTAAGCTGGCATTGTATTGGTTAGGTCTCGATGGACAACATGTCAAAGAAATGAAGAATGAAGCTCTTGGCTCCAATCTCAGGCGATGGGAAGATAATGGGCTCATATCGAAAACTCTCCGAGAGAAGTTGCCAGAAATTGCGTATAAGAGCAGCAGGAGAGCAGACGAAGTGTACTCTTTCTTTTTTGATTACACGGCTTGTTTGAGAGCTATGTTTGATGTTTTGAAGCAGGACAGTTACTGCTGCATTGTAATTGGTGATAGAACTGCAAGTGGAGTTCCAATTCCTAATGGGAAGATCACGAGCGAATTGTGTGAAGCTATCGGCTATGCAACGACAGAAAGACTTGAAAGAAAGATGTATATGCGCACTCTTCGGAGCAATGTCATTGGCAGTGAAAACATTCTGATTATGAAGAGGGCATGACATGGTTCGTGCAAATAGTCTGCTCAGAGAAAGACTCATTCTGCCACACTTCAATAGTTTGTGGATAGTTAGGGAATCAGTGAAAGTCCTGGCAGAAACCAGCCAATGGCTAGACGATAGTTCACTCGTGAAACTTCTCAATGGGCGAGGAGTAATTAGGGGTACTGATCCACGAAGAGCTCGCAATATCTACGAAGCTGGGCTTTATCTTGGTCTTGTCAAGAGGCGAGTGCTTGAATCAAGAAAGTTTGAGTATACTGTAACAAACGACGGGCGATCTCTTGAGAAATGTGCCGGTCCAGACTTTCCATGTTCAGAAATCGAAAGAAACGTCTTCTTGAAATCTTTAAGA
Organism: uncultured Candidatus Bathyarchaeia archaeon; assembly: GCA_964483905.1. Classification (GTDB taxonomy): domain Archaea; phylum Thermoproteota; class Bathyarchaeia; order Bathyarchaeales; family Bathycorpusculaceae; genus CAZADP01. The sequence continues at coordinate 2,275 of CAZADP010000131.1, forward strand.
TACTTCAAAATCCCTAATGCAGCGCAATATCAAGAACCAAGTCGGTTCAAGACGATTTATCAGCATAAGAGGGTGAGACCATTCTTATTGTTGCTAAAAGCACTTGACTTTGCACTTCGAAATAGATACAAACCGAATTTGGTGACTGCGTCTGTTGCTATTTATGCGAATGACGAGACATCAGGCACTATCTCTAAACTTGTAAAACATGTTCACTCAACATTCGAAAGACCAGACACGAGTAAAGCACCGTTTCGGGATGCTCATACTCTGGTCTCATGGGGCAGGCAATTAGGGTTATTGCACGGCGAAGGGCTCTACGAGATAACGGATGAAGGAAGCAAGTTTCTGAAGATTGTTGGAGAAGAAAGACCTGTTTGGTGGATAGATTCAACGATTCAAGAATTCGTCGCGCTGTCAACTCTGAAAGAAGTCCACGAAAGAGAGATTGGCTCAGTTTCATTCTCTCAATTAGCTGTTGAAGTTGAGAAGATTGTCAAAGAACTGGCGATATTCAAAAGCAAAAGCGAGTTAATTCTCTCTGAACTACCCTCAATCTCAGTTATTGGCGACGAGGTCAAACTTAAGACGCCAGTTTCCATAAATATTGCTTCTGATGTACCTTTTGAACATCAAGAAAAAATGCTGAGTCTGATCTCCGACTGCACAACTCGCCTATCCAAGCTTCCTGCAGAAATAGAGATACTGAGAAAAAGGGTAAAGGAGCTCGAAATTGAACTAGCCAGACAGAAAGAACAGCTTTCTAAAGGTGTTTCCGTCGACATGCCTCAGGTTGATGAGCTGCCCCTCTTGGCGACGTTCGATCATGAGGTAATGCACAAGTACGGCGGCCAAACGACTGTTGCGACAGAATTCGAAAAGCGAGTCTGCTACGTTTTTCAACTGCTAAACTATGACATTGTTGAACTAGGACACAAAACAAAAGAGATAGCGCCAGACGCAATTCTAGTCAACAAATACCCGTCACTTTTGAAGACTGGACCAAATGAAGCTATTTTCATTGAATGCAAGGCCTCAAAACAGCCTTACAAATTCTCTAGGCATGATGTAAGAGAGATTCAAGATTATGTTGAACGATGGTACGGGAAATGCCTGAAGGAATACATGGCTGTGCCAACAGCCCTCATTATTGTTGGAGGGCAGTTTGTGGCAGAAGTTGTTAAGAGATCATCGGAAGTGGAGAAGAGACTATATAACATGGGATTGATCTTCGTAAATGCTGAAATGTTGGTATCTTTGATCAAGCGATTTATGAAAGACCCTAGGAGCTTTAATCATGAGACAAAGGCATATTTATTCAACAAGTTGGTCAAAGAAGCTCATAGGCAGAATGCTCCTCTAGCAAACTCTAAAGAGGCATTGAAGAATTAGCACAGATACAACTGCAGAACATGTGCGCATTACAGTACAAGTACAATTTCTCATTCCCATTTTCTAATTCAATTTGATCTTGAAAAATTGATTAGCCCGCTCAACAGTTGGCAGATGAACAGGTAGTCCTGTATAGTGCATCGTATATCATCTTAATGTAGGATCCCGAAGAAAGTCAGTGTTTGCGGGAGATATCGCCATTTAGGTTTATTAGAAGCAATAAAAGATTAATATGCGGGCATAAAAGTATCTTTTATTTCTGATTTAAGAGAGTGTATTAAATGAAAGTGTTCCATTATCAGAATGTTGAAGCAAAAAATGGAGACGAAGGCGCCTCAAAACTAAAAGTGCGATGGCTCATCACAAAAGAGATGGGCGCTCCAAACTTTGCAATGAGACTTTTCGAGATGGAGCCAAAAGGCCACAGTCCATTTCACAGCCACCCTTGGGAACACGAAGTCTATATCCTAGAAGGCGAAGGACTCGCGGTCAGCGAAGAAGGAGAAAAAAAGATTAGCGCTGGCACCGTCATTTACATTTCACCCAACGAAAAGCATCAACTCAAAAATAACGGCAAAAAGACATTGAAGTTTCTCTGCCTCGTGCCCCACGTACAAAAGTAACGAGCTTCTAAGGCATAGACCGCTTTTCGACATTAGCTTGCTCGCTAAAAATATATGCAAGTTGTTACACTTACTTCTGGGTTTCAGGAGAACA
>CAZADP010000132.1:0-4352 GCA_964483905.1 uncultured Candidatus Bathyarchaeia archaeon
AAAGAATGCTAGTTGACACCCACGCGCATCTTCAGTGGCAAGTTTTTGACAAAGACTTAGAGAAGGTTTTGGATAGGGCGAGAAAGGCCGATGTGAACTGTATCATAAACATCGGGTACGATTTGTCTGGCAGCAAAAAGGCCATAAAGCTGGCCGAAAGATATGAAGGTCTCTGCGCAACGGTAGGATTTCATCCTCACAACGCTAACCAGTTAAACGAAAACGTTCTAAACGAGCTACGTAAACTTTCGGCGCATCCGAATGTTGTGGCTATTGGAGAAATAGGGTTAGACTACTATCGAAATCTGTCCCCGAGGAAAGTTCAGTTAAAGGCTTTTGAAGCTCAATTGGCTTTGGCTGAGGAGGTGGGTTTGCCTGTTGTGATTCACGACAGAGATGCACACGCTGACACCCTTAAAATGTTATCAAAATTCAAGGGAAGGATAAAAGGCGTAATGCACTGTTTCTCTGGAAGCAAGGAAATGGCTGATCAATGCATCAAATTTAACTATTACATTTCTTTTGCCGGCCCCGTTACCTTTCGTAATGCTTATAGACTTCAAGCAATCGCGAAAAAGATAGACTTGGACAGAATTCTCCTCGAGACCGACAGCCCTTGGCTTGCTCCACAGAAGGAACGCGGAAAACGAAACGAGCCAGCCTTTTTGATCCACATAGCCGAAAAAATTGCAGAATTGCAAGGTACCTCGTTAGACAAACTGGCTGAAACAACTGCCAACAATGCAAAGAGAATCTTCAGATTTTCTTAGACCAAATGATGAAGATCAATGTTAAAATGAAAGTTTTCATTTCTTTGCCTCTTTTTTCTTCAGATAATCCTTTATGGCTGCGTGCAAGGCGTCTGCAGCTAGATTAGAGCAGTGCATTTTAACTGGGGGGAGACCATCTAGGCTGTCCGCTACATCGCCCCCAGTGATTTTCAAAGCTTCTTCGATGGTTTTTCCCTTTGCAAGTTCGGTGATCATGCTGCTTGTGGCTATGGTTGGAGAAGTTGCTCGCTACAAAGATCAAGGTGGACAGATTAGCGTTTTAAGCCAAGTTCTTTTGGCATAGATTCCAACCCTATTCCAGCGGGTCGACTCCAACAATAATTGTATCGCAAGTTTTTGGGACCATGGGTATTCACTACCCAACAAAAGGATGTGCTAAAAGACGTTTGAACTTTAGGTTCACTGAAAGGTCTTATATTTTTGGGAACAAAGAATGGTTTGGTGGTTTAATTGGTCAAGACTAGAACGGCTACTGATGGAGTGTCAGCTACAGAAAAGATTGAGTTAAAACCAATAGGTTTCGTCAAAACAAAGGCTGTTGGAACGAAGGTTAGGGATAGAGATAATGTTTCAGAGATAATTCTTCGCAAGGATCTGGCGGAAGCTTTGAACGGGATCAAAGATTTTTCGCATTTGTTTGTGATATTTTGGATGCATGAAATTTCAAGGGAAGAGAGAAGGACGATGAAGGTTCATCCTAGGGGTAGGGGGGACCTGCCCTTGCTGGGAGTCTTTGCGACTCGGACACCATATCGTCCAAATCCGATAGGGCTTAGTTTAGTGGAGCTTTTGGAAGTAGAAGGCAACATCCTAATTGTTCGCGGTCTCGACGCCTTTGACGGCACCCCGGTCTTGGATATAAAGCCCTTTGACTACTGGGACATGGCTGAAGATGCGAGGGTCCCTGAATGGTGGATGATATTGGAGAAGGAAAAATTAGAGAAACGTGAAGTCAGCAAATAACTGTTTCATGTTAGAGCTATTTGGTTTTTGTTACTTTCTTTGCAAATTCCTTTCCAAACTCGAAGCATTTCTGGATTTCACTCTTGTTAGGAACCCATTTAACTGTTAATGCAGGGGCAACTATTTCCATACCTGCCTTTACCAGTTTCTCTTCGATGGTCTTAACCGCTCCGCCTCCCCAGCCATAGGAGCCGAAGGCAGCAGCCATTTTATTTCTGGGTCTGAGACCTTGCAATTCTTCTAGGAACGGAGCCACGGTTGGTAGAACACCGTTGTTAATGGTTGATGACCCAATAAGTATCCCTTTTGTTTCGAGAAGTTCCTTAATGATATCTCCTCGATCTGAAAATGGAAGCCTAAACAGCGTTGTTTCAACACCCTCGCTGCTAATGCCCTCAACTATAGCTTTAGCCATTTTTTCTGTGCTACCCCACATGGTATCGTACACAACCAGAACCCTTTTTCCCGCCTCTCCCCTTGCCCAACGGAGATAAGCTTCAACTATTCTTTTTGGATTGCTACGCCAGATGATGCCATGGCTTGGCGCAATCATATTAATCTTTAAGCCTAGTTTCTGAATTTCCTCGATCTTCCTTTTCACCAATAGACTGAAGGGCCACAGGATGTTGGCGTAATATTTGGCTGCCTCTTCCATCAATATTTTCTCGTCAACCTCATCGTCGAATCGTTTTGAGGTTGCCCAGTGTTGTCCAAACGCGTCATTGGGCAAGAGCAGGGCATCTTTCTCTATATAGGTGAACATGCTATCTGGCCAGTGAAGCATAGGGGCCTCAATGAATTTCAAACCTCTTTCGCCTAGACTTATCTCGTCGCCAGTCTTTACAACCTGGAAATCCCAGTTGCCAAAATAGTGTTTTTGCAATCCCTCTCTGCATCGGGCGGTGCCCACCACCTTTGCTTGAGGGGCCAGTTTCAAAATTTCGTAGATGGCTCCAGAATGATCCGTCTCAACATGGTTAGCCACGACATAGTCTATCTTAGAAGGGTCAATAATCTCTCTAATCCTCTCTATCATCTCTCCCGCGAAGGGACCATAAACGGTATCAATTAGAGCCGTTTTCTTGTCGACGATCAGATAGGCGTTGTACGTGGTTCCGCGATGGGTTGAGTAGGTGAACCCGTGAAAGTGTCTAACATTCCAGTCGACGGCTCCAACCCAGAAAATGTTCTCTGAGACCTCAATGGGAGACATGCTAAGTTTTTCACCCGCCCCAAAATGATGCTTTCCAGAGCTACTTATGGGGTTTTCCGAACTTGTTTTGGTAGACCAGTTGTGAAAGTGCTTTTCTACTTTTTCCTTCGAAATGCTTGGGGATTCCTATGGGTAGAAGCGATATTACTCTGTGAGTTTTTGGAATCTCTAAGGCATTTTTTATCTTCTCCTCAGAGGATCCTTTCTCCTCCTTGAGGCTGAAAAGGCCGATCCAACACGAGCCCAATCCCAAACCGTGTGCAGCTAAGGCCATGTTTTGTGTAGCCGCCGCGCCGTCTTCAATGAAATGATAAGGATCCTCGTTAGGATCAACGGAGACCACAATGCAAACAGGCGCCTCGCGCACTCCTATGTTAAAAACTGTTGGTACAAAGTCACTGAGAGTCTCTTTGATGGCTGGATCTGTTACAACTATGAATCTCCAAGGCTGTTTGTTAATCCAAGACGGCGCCCATCGTCCCGCCTCCAGAATAGCCTGAATCTTTTTTTCCTCGATTGGAGTTGTTTCAAACCGTATGATACTTCTCCTATTTTTTATCGCTTCTAGAATCACATTAGTCATGGTCTCACCAATAATTTAGCATTTATATGCGTGGAATAAAAGAGTAATGGTCACACGCGCTAGTCTTGCAATATTTATTAGATTTAATTGAACTGAATAATTTTGGAGATGGAAAAACGAAAAGTATTAAAATCCCTTACGCGTTGAGTAGGAGATAATTTGAGGTTTGATAAAAATGCCAAAGGTTAAGGTTGACTGGACCAAATGTAACGGTGACGGGGTATGCGTGGAGGTTTGCCCTGTGGATGTCTTCGAGCTTCAAGATCTTCCTGAATATCCAGACACACAGAAGTCTGTTCCTGTCAGAGAAGCGGACTGCATTCTCTGCATGGCCTGCGTGGTTCAGTGCCCCACCGAAGCCATAACCGTGGAAGAAGAATAAATTCGATATAGAAAACCTGTTACGAAAGGCTACTACTCATCCGTCAAAGGGATTACCGGTTTTCCCTCAACTCTAATATTTGGGTCCTTACATGTTTCTTTACTTTTTTGTTTCTAGGAGTTTTAGGGTTTCGCGGCAGAAGTCTGGAAGGTCGGCTGGAAAACGGGATGTCACCAGGTTTCCGTCTACAACAACCGACTTATTCAGGTAGATTCCACCAGCGTTCTTAAGGTCGGTGGACACAGACACGTAGCAGGTAGCCTTTTTTCCTTTCACTACATCAGCTTCTATGAGAAGCTGAGGCCCATGGCAGATAGCAGCTATCGCTTTTCCCTTTTGGAAAGCCTCCTTCGCTAAATTGACCAGCCCCTTGTTTGTTCTCATGCGGTCTGGGGCACGTCCTCCCGGGATAATTATTGC
>CAZADP010000133.1:0-4305 GCA_964483905.1 uncultured Candidatus Bathyarchaeia archaeon
TTTTCAGACGTTTCGATTGGTGTGCCTGTTGTTCTCGGAGTAAATGGTGTTGAAAAAGTTCTAGAGCTCGAACTGATGCCTGAAACAAAGAAACGTTTTGCAGATTCTGTCTCCGTCATAAGAGAAGCTGTAGAGAAACTAAGTGAATGAAAAGTCGAAGCATGTCTAGGGCTTGCCCAGTCTTTCAGCAATGCTTTGTTATAGTCGAAAGGGCCAAATCTCTCCATGTCATTGTTTGGCATTGTCTCTATTCTTCTTCCGAACGTAGCGGTTGAATCATTTGCTAAAGAGAGACTGTTTGTAGGCTAAGCAGTTCTTAAGAGAAGAAGTGGTTTTTTCTAGGCTAATGGTACATGAGTTTATCTTCGTATTTTCTAAGGTGTTCGCTAGCTTCGCCTATGTCCATGAACAGCGAGCCAACTCTCTCCACATCTTCAACTGTCACTGACTTGTGTTTCATGGATGCGGCGTTTTGGGCGGCTAAGCTAAGAAGCTGCACCGCGTATCTGAGAGAGGATCTGGCCCCTATGGCCGTCAGTTTTTCTAGAGCATCCTCATCTATTGTCGCTTTCTCCTCTCTCGCCCTTATTCGGAGGATTTCCTTTATGCTTGAAGCATCGTATTCGCTGGTGGCTATTATGACTGAGCGATCTACAAGGTCCAGTGGAAAGCCCATCGGACTTTTTATGTCTGTACCGCGAATTGTTGTAACACCCCTGTTTGTTGCCAAAATGATTATGGGGACAAGTTCGCTTTCCAAGGCTCGGCCGAGAAAGCTGAAAGCCTCCAAGTCCAATAAGTGACTATCGTCAACAAACAGAACGCCTGGGTGAATGAATGCGTTACCCTCGTCAACCATTTTTTTGACTGATTCATCCACAGCCGCCCTAACTTCAGTGTCTATCTCTTTTGTCTCAGTACCGCTGAAAAATAGGGAAAGCATGCCGCCACCCCTGCGACTTCTTGCGTTAATTTCATCCATATCTGCTAAAGTGAGCGTGTAAACAAATTCCTTCTCCTTTAAGACATCGCCATTTGGCCTAGGAACCTTCTGACTAGTATCAACATCGTAAGTTTTGCCTTTCGCGCTCTCTATGCTCAACCCGAGGTTTGCGACTCTGCCGGTTTCGGCATCAATGTGGATGATGTTCCCCTCGGTTATTCCTTGCTCAATTATCTGTTGTGCAATAGAAGCACCTGCCTCGATGGTTTTCTCTTGTTTGATGGTCTTTAGTGTTATTCGTACGCTTTCTGGAACCTTTTGATATGGATTATAAGGGTGAGATGTGGTTCGTATATCAATGCCTGCGACTTCGCCTTCGTACACTTTGCGCATTTCATGAATTTCAACTCCAATGCACTTTCGAATAGCCGAAATCAAAACTTCAGTCTTCTTGCGTTCGCTACTATAGATTTCGCTTCCACTCATCTGAATGAAAGGAACGTTAGTGCCCAGTTCTCTTGATATAGCAACTGCAATAGCTGTCTTGCCAGTTCCAGGCGGACCAGCCAAAATTACAGTCTTTCCGCTTAACTTTCCCTCTCTAATCATATGGACTACTAAACCTGCTGCCTCTCGGGCCTTCTCCTGACCCACCATGCCATCCTTAACCTTGACAGCTTTCAGGCTTTTGTCTAAGCCTAGACCCTTTATATGAGTGTGGGATCCTACGCGTTCGAAACGGCTGGTTTTGGTAGGTACCTCTTTTATTGCAGCCATAAAAAACTCCTCAACTAATTTTCATTTTAGGCAAATATTTGAGAGGTTCTTAAAAATTTATCGCTCTCTTGAAAAATGTAAATGTGTTAAGTCTATTTGCTTCCGATTGTTTCCAAGTGCTCTATAATACGGTTGGTTAAGCTCTTGCCGATTCCTTCGATCTCGAGTAGACCTTTGATTCCTCTTTTTTGAAAAATGTCTTTAATGCCTTCCTTTAAATCATCAAGACTCCACGCAGCTTTTCGATAAGCCCATTCCCTGTGACTTTCTTGACCTGAGATCTGTAGTTCCCGTGCTTCAAGGTAGAATCTTTCAGCGACCCTTTTGTTGATCTGTAGTTCTTTCGGGTAAATTTCTGCGGGCCGTGGTATGTAGGGCGTCAATCCATACTTTTGGCAATATTTCAAAGTTGATTGGTGTATTTTCCAGTTTTGCTGCGTCAAGAGATCTGGTTTTTCGTAAAGCTTATCAAATTCTGCCATTAATGCAGGATCGTATTTCTCGAGTGCTTTGTAGAAGTGCTTCTTGCAATGACCCGTCAGCGTCAAGCCAGCTTCCAGAACATATTGACCGCCACTTTCTTTCGTCTTTTTGACAACTGCTTCGATGTTCGTATTGTCGTCGTAAATGAAAGGCAAAATGGGCATGAAGACCGTGCCTGTAAGAATTCCGTTCTTTGCCAATTTCTGCATAGCTTCAAAACGGGCTGGAAAGGATGGTGTCTTTGGTTCAAAAATTGACTTGGCCTCATCATCTTCTGTGCTTATGATTGACCAACCCACATTGAGATAGGATCGTTTGCTAATCTTTCCTAAGACGTCTAAATCCCGGAGAAGCATCAGAGACTTCTCGTTGATAAACACTGGAAAGTCTAGATCAAAGCACACCTCGAGCATTTTTCTGGCGTAGCGATACTCTGCATCTATTGGCTGATAGTTGTCAAGGTAGATCAGATCCCGAGGCTTGTTCTTTAGCTCTTTTCTTAACAGCTCAGGAGCATTTTCTTTGACTCTTATGTACTCGGAGAAGGGGTCGGAAAGGTTCAAAACTTCAGGGTCTGTGGAGGCGCGGTAAGGATTGTACTTTTCTTCTCTTGAATAGCAGTATTCGCATCCGTATTCGCAGCCGACGTAAGGAGAAGCCGAATACTTTATCCAAAACCAGCCGCCGTCACAATGTTTGTGAACGTTGAGAATGCTCTTGGCTTTGTAGGTTTTATGCATAATCTTCTATGTCCTTTTTCTGGTTTGGCTTTAGATATGTTGTTGCTTTCATCATCAATTAACTATTCTGACTGGGTCAATTTGTCTTTCTTCAATCTGAGGCTGGATTGAGTTGCACGTGAACTCCAAGCGATTTGTTCATCATAAGGCTCTTATGCCGAGCTTTTCTCCGATCTGTCTTGCTTTTTCCTCGTAGTCTCCGTAAACCATTGCAAACTCTCTTCCCACGAACTTATGAATTGATTCTTCGTTTTCAAGTTCTACCCATATAGTTATCCGGCAGTTTTCGCCTCCAATGTCTTTGCAGTCGACGACTTCTCCTTTCGCTATCACCATCTTGTCGCCGATTCCGCAGTTGATCAGAGTGACTTTACCCTTGGACAGTTGGCAGTATCCTGTAACAGTCCCTTTCATTGTTCTCCAGTTTCGCAGAGTGTATTTGCCTAGACCAATGGTGCAAGGAGCAAAACAATGTTTGAGAGTTACGGTTTTTCCTCGATGTGAAAGGGCTTCAGGCGTGAATACAGGCTTTTTCGATACGGTATTAAGTATAAGCATTGGCAAGAGATTTCCACCCCTCCAGCATCCAACTGAATAGCCTTCCTCTGCTAATTTTGCAAGGGCGAAGCATAGTTTTGCTTGAAGCGGCTTTGTAAACTGTCCACACCAGAGAACATAGGCAGCATTTGCCTTCATCTCTTCGATTGTGCCCTTCATAGTAAGATAGATTTGTGCGCATTTCACGACATCTTCGAGTGACGGTTCTAAGACTTTGGATTCTTTCATCCAATTCTTCGCGAGACTTTCTGCTTCAGCCTTATCTGCGGTGTTGCAACTGTGAAGAAATTTTTCCATATCTATGTTTTCAATGTTCAGTTTTCCTGTGAAGAGCGGGTTCCTTTGCCAAGCTATCCCGTCCAATTCCCACTTTCCAGCATCGAAGAGACATACCTTAACGTTGTCAAACCACTTTTCTACCACTGTGGCTTTGATTCTTTCCTTGACTTCTTCTGGGCTGAAGGCTAGTTGGACGTTTTCGTGGTCTGAGAGGTAGGCGTAGGTTTCCAGTGCAGTGTGGAATGTGTTTTCTTCGGTTGCAATTATTATGGGTTTCTTGGTTTCTGCCAAGTAGATCAGGGGGGCGAATCTTTGGAGAGTATACGGGAAGATTATGAAGCCATCCGCATCATAGTTGTTGATTGCGAGAATGTCTTTATCTTTTCTTATGAGGTGTTTTAGTTCCGTGCTCATTCCGTATCTTCTTGATATTTCATTTATCTGAGAGTCTTGTTTGGCTTTGTTTTTACTTAGATTTTCTGGTGCGCTGCCTAGCAGGAATATCGGCAACATTCTTGGAATTTT
>CAZADP010000134.1:0-4278 GCA_964483905.1 uncultured Candidatus Bathyarchaeia archaeon
CTCTAGTGGCTATGCGACTACTACTTCTTGCGAAGTGATCCGTTTGGAAAACCTAGGGGGAAGGGGTATCTGAGAGTTAGGGTCAGACAAGTTTTGCGGGTTAAGTATCGTCTAAGGGGGAGGCCACAATAATTGGATTTCAAATCTTCAGCATAAAGCATAGGTCAATCTTCAGTAAGATAAGCTCGAAATCCCGCACTTTTCTGGTTCCTTTTGTCGGCGTCTTTGGTCAGTAAGCCAAGAGACATCAACAACTCCCTTTAGAAGTTGTTGTTGGACAGTAATCCTGCGCCGAACAACAACAACTTCCAAGTATCATTGAGCTTCAGACTTAGTCTCTCCCTTTTTCAGGGCCCTCTCCTTCTTTAAAAGCCCCAGTTGCCTTGTAGATACCTTTTGGTAGTTGGCAAATTTTCAAAGCGACGACTACGTTTGCAGAGTAGCAAAAACCTTAATCGAAACAAAACAATTCATAGAAACAGGCTTCGGGTACGTAGCTGAAATGGAAAACGTAAAACTCTTTAGAAAACAAAAGTAAGATCTGAAGAGAACGCTCGTCCTTTAAAATGGGGTCGTCGTCTAGCTTGGTCAAGGATACCAGCCTGGGGCGCTGGCGGTCCTGGGTTCAAATCCCAGCGACCCCACCAACAGCGTTATTTTGCCAAAATAAGCTCATCTTAGCCAATTTTAGTGAAAATATCTACCATTCTTTCTTAGCTTTAAGCTCCATTCCTGAGAAGAAAATGGAAGACTCGTATCTAACTTGAGGTTGACTGTGCATGCTTTAAACAGAAGAATGTAGAAAAGTTATAGCTGAACCTAAGTGACTATCTGGATTGGTGAGCTGAGTTGCTTGAGGGGAAGACTGTGAATTTGAGGGTTATGGAGAAAGAGGACTTGCCACTATTGGCAGAATGGGTTAACAAGCCTGAGTTCTTTGAATACAATCCTCTAAGACAGATATCCAAAGCAGAGATAGAGAAGGATTTTGATAAAAGCACTCTTGAACAAACGGGGTTTATCATTGAGAAGAAAGATGGAAGTAAGATTGGTTACATATGTCATTTTGTCTTAGTGCATCCTGCAGGAAAACTGTTGGAAATAGGTTATTCTTTGGTTCCAAATGAGAGAGGCAAAGGCAACGCCACAGAAGCTGTCGAGATAATGGTTGACTACTTGTTCCTTTCAAAGGACATAATGCGTGTTCAAGCCTGCACAGATACGAGAAATCTGGCTTCTCAGAAGGCTCTGGAAAAAAGCAGGTTTCAAGAAGGAAGGAACAATGCGTAAATATCTTTTTTCCAGAGGAGAACTCAGAGACGCTTATCTGTATAGCATTTTGAGAGGGTTCAAGTCCTACCGGGTCATCAGCATCATTTCTAAGTCTGCGTTTGCTATCTTCCGCTTTCTGAATAGGTTAACCTCGTTAACGGCGTAGCAGATGAACAACGAAAACCAGCATGGACACAAAACATGAAATCTGCGTTATTTCCCAATTTTTTCCGAATGTTTTTTCTTCTTTTGAATATTCTTTTTCTTCAATGAAGGCATACACTAATCTCCACGAAGCAATACTTGCTATTAATAGCATTACAGTATGAAAGCTTTAAAACTTTTCACCAATTAGGACCCCATGAGCCAAAAAAGGGGGTCGTGGAGATATTTCCATTTGTCCGTGGGTTCAAACGTGGGCTCTAACCTATATGACCCCACCACAAATACCAGAGGCCCCATCAGCATGGTTACTTCCTTTTTCTGAAAAGCTTGACGTCGCTAAAGTCGCAGACATATTCGAAGCCGGCTTCAACAAGTTTCTGGGCTTCTTGTACCGTCTTGGCAGTGGCTGAAAAGAACTCGTCGCTCTCGAAGCTTATCAGCGGAGTATATAATAGTGTGTTTTGGATGTTCCTGTGACCGAGCATCTTCATGACGTGTAAAATATCTTTTGTTTTAGCGTACTCCATGGTGGCTTTCCAGGCGAAGAGTATGTTCTGAGCAGCCTTAAATTGTCCATGCCTTTATGTCAGAGTTTCAACGTCTGAAAAAGAGTCAATCAAAGAATTTGCTTTTTCTATTGTATTTAATCAAACGCAAAAGTATTTAAACGAATTTTTGATTTAATGCGGTTTATGATTTAATCATCCATTATGCCAAGGGATCGCTTGTGAAATTTTCATTTATTAATGCTGCACCCTATGAAGGTTTAGATGAACGCGAAGCACGGAAATCTATTGCTTCATTTCCACCCCTAGGCATTTTATATTTGGCTTCGGTGCTCAAAGAAAGAGGAGTAGAAGTTTCTGTTTTGGACCAACCAGCAAAGGGTTTAACAACAGACGAAACAGTCAATTGGGTAGAAAAAGAAAAGCCCGACATTCTCGGTTTCTCAACATTCTCAAGCTCAGGTCGCACAGCTGCTTGGATTAGCAGTAAGGTAAAAGAGAAAAATCCAAACATTCTCGTCGTGTTAGGAAACCATTATGCAACGTTCAATTCCAAACGAATTCTCAGAAAATACCCTTCAGTTGACATCATAGTTCGTGGAGAAGGAGAAAACACCGTAGTCGACCTTGTAAATTCCATGCAGAATGAAGACAACTTAAAAAAAGTTAGTGGAATTACTTTCAGATATAATAAGAACATTATTTCAACACATGACCGCCCCCTAATAAGGGATTTGGATTCTCTACCATTCCCAGATCGAAAACTCATTGACGTAGACTATCATTCATTCATTGCAGGAGCCAATATTGCTCCAAAAAAATTCACCAGCATTGTTTCCTCACGTGGATGTGTTTATCGATGCCGCTTTTGCAGTTGCACTAGTTTTGCTCGTAACAAATGGAGACCCAGATCAATCGGAAACATTCTGGAAGAACTGCATTTCCTTGCGAGTGAGGGATACAAACAGTTTGTCTTTGTAGATGACAGTTTTACGTTGAACCAGAAAAGAGTTGTTAAGCTCTGTAGAGAAATAAGAAAAGAAAGAATAGAAATGGATTGGATTTGTGAAGGAAGAGTAAACAACTGTTCCTTTGAGATGCTGCGAGAAATTGCAAAGGCAGGCTGTAAAGTCCTCTATTTAGGAATAGAAAGCGCCAATCAAAGAATTCTAGATTACTACGATAAACAGATAACTCCTCAACAGTCTAAAGATACGGTGAAAGCAGCTAGAAAGGCTGAAATAGATGTAATAGTTGGATCTTTTATTGTAGGAGCCCCTGACGAAACAAAGGAAGAAATTCAGAACACAATCGAATTTGCAAAGCGGATCCCCATAGATTTTCCGCAATTTAATATATTAGGGGTTTTTCCTGGAACGGACCTCTGGAATGATTTAGAAAATAAGGGTTTTCTTGACGAAAGAGAAGATTACTGGGAGACGGGCATCGCAGTTTCTCAAATATATCCAACCCCTGTAACGCTTGACGAATGCAAGCAGATGATTAAACAAGCCTTCTACGATTTTATCCGTCAACGAAGCTTTATATTAAAACAAATAGTAAGGACGCTGAAGAGCCCCTACAGAATTGAAGTTTTAATCAACAACATGAGGCGAATAGGTGAAATCAAAGAAAATCTCCGCATCATTACCTAGATTTTCACCGAACTAGAAAGCGCGCGCGCAACCTCGGTTCATAGATCAAATTCATAAGTACAAAAAAGTTGAAACCCGAAACTAATATCTCCATCAACCAAACTCGAATCGCGGTCTTCAACGAAGGAGTATTCATAAGCATCTCAACTTTCCAGGTAACTAACGAAGATTCGATAACGCATCAGGCTTTTCGCCAATCTTGTTTGATTTTCTCTGCAAGCGATTTCAATTGTCCGTGATCTGTATAGCGGATTCTGGTGTTCAGTCTAACTCTTAGACCCAGATTTCTTAGGAAAAGGTAGAGTTGTTCTCCAGTTACCTCCTGTAACTTACCAGACAAAGCCAAATTCACTAGCGCATCTTTAACTTTGCCCATAATGGCAGGATATTGATAGATTGCAGAGTTGAATACTTCCCAAGCTCTACCTTTGAAAATCCCCTTCAGAACCTTGTCTGCATCGATTTCTTCGGTTTTGTTTTGTTTTTCAGCTAATCTTCTCTGCAGTTCTCGCAGTTTATCTCGTCTTATAGCGCGTAACTCGCTCTCGCTCATAAAGGGTCATTAAACCTTAGCACATCAAATTGATAAACATTCTTAACGTACGCGAAAAACGTTAGCAAAAAAAAGGAGTTCGCGGGAGACGTCTCCATTTGGGGCTAGGTTCAAATCCCAGCGACCC
>CAZADP010000135.1:0-4218 GCA_964483905.1 uncultured Candidatus Bathyarchaeia archaeon
ATACGCGAGGTCGACCCCCTGGTAGGTTTCACTCTTACGATGACATTCGGCTTCTTGAGTATCTCGCTAGAATTTCAGTGAAAAACGAAATCGATTCAGGCGAATTTTTTAGTAGTTTTCTTGATGCTTTTCAACATTTAGAAGCTACGTGTGGAGAACTGTCGATTGAATGCCGTGTGAAGACACGGGATCACGCAATCTTTCTCATAACCAACAGTCATAAAGTGGTTGCGCAATTTCCCATACCCGTGCACATTCTTGCAAAAACCAATCCACTCAAAGAGTTTACGTATATGCCATCGTCTATACGAAACTCGGCCCAAGAGGCTAGATCAAACCACTATCCGATTAAAGATTTGAGGGCTGGAATGAGACGCCTTAACATAAAGGCAAGAGTTGTCGAAGTATCATCGCCAAGGCTTGTCACAACTCGTTTTGGTTCCTACGCTAATGTGGCGAGCGCCCTCATTACTGACGAAACTGGAACCATCCAATTACCTTTATGGAATAAGCAAATAGATGAAATTTCTGTTGGTGATCTCATTCAAATTGAAAACGCGAATGTTATTCTGTTTAGGGGCGAACGACAGTTAAGGGTCTGTAGAAGCGGAAAAGTCCATGTTATCAAAAATAGTTAGTGTGTACGCATTTATGCGGTGTATTCAAAACCGAAACTTAGCTGCGAGAAACTGAGATTTTGTCAAGCAGAATGGGTTCACCTGAAGATTACTCTGTCTTAGGATTGTGAATGTCAAAGATGACTAAAATAGGTGACTACGTTAGATGTCCGAAATGCGGTGGAGAATGCCGTGTTGTTTGGGTTTCGCAAGACGGGAAACTGGCAGCAATAAAATGCGCGAGACATCATAGTCAGATAAGTCCCTCTCCTACAAAATTCGGTTCACATGCCCAAACTGCAACGAAGAAGGGAGTGGTATTTCTCGTAGAGGTAAGTTAGGAGCTAGAAACCTCATTTTGCAACACAGCGCTCAATAACGGAACAGAACCGCTCTTCGGGATTTTTTGCTTTATGAGGGAGCGATATAGATTTCCTTTTCGAACCTTGAAGTAGACACGATTTTACAAAGCTTTTCTACGCCCATTTTTATCACCTCATAAGTTTTTGATGTTTCTTCCAGTGCGCAAGATACATAGGGCACTTCATCTTATCCTTACATTTTTTACATTCAGGGCGGAGGCTCGTCCAATATCGGTTGCAAGGCAGACTGGTTGGAGGAGGGGTCTTCGCTGTGGGAGTCGACATCTTAGGCAATCCTCTAGCTTAAGAGCATTAATAGCGCAATGCATATAAATTAAGTTATCGAGTTCGCGCGCGGTACTTATGATCAGAGCTACACATGCTCCCCCCAGTCCACTTTTTGCTTACAACGCGCTGACTGCGAAGTTGAAAACTTGGCTAAAAAGTTGGTGTAGAACAATAGATTCGAACTCTCTCCAATCTTCGCAATTCGAGAAATTTAAACGAGACAAGTCACGTATCCGGGCTGCCAAACTCCAGAGTCTAATTTATACTAAACTTGCCGAAGGTGTTTTGCTCATCCCCCTCTTTTTTGTTTTTTGGTGTTTGGAAGTGGAGTTGTTGTTGAGTATGAGATTTGACGATGTGAAGGAAAGTTCTCAGTATGAAACTTCGTCTTAGTGAAGACTATGTTATTGATGCTGATGATTATCGTAGGGGAAGCAGCAACATCAACAATCCTCGCAGTCCTAGCCCATACCGCACAATTTTCATCAGAAATCATTGAACGTTGGCGATATCTCCCGCGTATCCCCTCTTTTTCTTGGCTGTATACATATCGTCGGCCTGAAGTGCACTAGGCTTATCTGTCATAATTCGTAACATCGTAAGCATGGAGATATACAAGCGACCCCTGTATTATGAAATTGCTTTCAGTTTCATTGATCCAAAAGAGCAAATTGACAATTTTGAGAGAATAATTAAAAAGTTCAGCAAAATAAGTGTCAAAAGATTTCTTGACATAGCCTGCGGGCCAAGCTTGCAGTTAAGAGAAATAGCAAGAAGAGGTTATGAGTCCATTGGGCTAGATCTGTATCCTGAGATGTTGGAATATCTTCGAAAGAAGGCAAGAGAGGAGGGGTTGAAAATAGAGACAGTACAAGCTGACATGTATAACTTCAGACTGAAAAAGAAAGTGGACTTTGCCTTCATAATGATGGGTTCCTTGGTTTCAGGATCTAATGAGAAGTTTTTATCGCACTTGAATTCAGTAGTAGCATCCCTAAACGACGGCGGTCTTTATTTTATTCAGAACTTGGGCTTAGATTGGACGCGAAATGGAAAACAAAGATGGACGATGGAAAGAGATGGGATTACAGTAGAGACAAGCTTTGAAACTCATTTCAAAGACGTACTCAATCAGATCTACACAGAGAAGATGGTGCTTGAAGTCAATGATAATGGCAAGATAAAGAAGTTTGTTCAGGAAGAAGACTTGAAGTTTATCTTTCCGCAAGAGTTCAAAACTCTCTTAAAACTCAATGAGAGATTTGAGTTCCTAGGGTGGTGGAAAGGAAACTGCAGTACTTGGCACTTGGATCAACCTCTGAATAGGACCAAAAACCTAGGCGACAATATGGTGCTCCTTAGGAAAAAACAGAGTCCAAAGAAATAGTGGTGGAGTCGCTGGGATCTGCACCAGCACCAAGTGGAGATATCACCCACAAACCTCCCTCTTTTTCGTTAATCATTACATAGTACGGACAATTTTTGCTCACTAGAGATGCTTCAACCCTGTCCTCCTTCGTGATTTTCACGATTTCATCGACTATAATTTTGACTGCCTCAACTTTTTCCAAGATCTTCTGCTCATCTAATCCAAACTCGCCCAGAATTTTCTTGATCTCAACGATAACACTTCTGGATGCAAAAGACTGGAAATTTCCGAGCTTTTTGAGAAACTCAGCTGAGAAGCGCCATAATTCCTTCCCAGTATTCGGATTCACCTCTCTGAACCAGACATTCAAGAAAACATTCGTATCGATAAGGACCCTCATCTTCCCACTTTCGAAGTAGAACATTTTATGCGCCCAGAACTCTAGAACGTTTCTAAAAGAAGACTCCGAACACACGCGCGCACTGACAGCTGTAGTCGCTGTAGTCTCTCTGGTGATTGCTAGAGAAGCAACAGTTATATACAATTATTAAAACTGATTAGTTTCTTTCGAATGTGAAGCTGCGGTGAGTGATTATGAAGGTTGTGATCCGTTCTGATAAATTGTCTAAGTATTATGGTAAGGGTGGTGCAATTAAGGCGGTAGATGGGCTTGACCTTGAGGTTTATGAGGGTGAGACCTTCGGTCTGCTTGGTCCAAATGGAGCTGGTAAGACGACGACTGTGCGGCTGTTGAATTGCATTATAAAGCCGACTGGCGGCACAGCCTCTGTGAACGGTTTTGACATTCTGAAGGATGAGGATAAGGTGAAGCGGGTTACGGGTCTGCTTGCTGAGTCGCCGGGTTTGTATGAAAAACTGAGCGCAAAGGAGTTTTTGGAGTTTATGGGGGCTCTTTATGACGTTCCGAGCCATGTTTTGGGTGAGAGGATATATGACTTGTTGAAGTTGTTTGGTCTTTATGATAGGCGTGATGACCTGCTTGAAGGGTACAGTCGGGGCATGAAGCAGAAGGTCTTGATTGCTGCTGCCCTTATTCATGACCCTCCCATTTTGTTCTTGGACGAGCCGACCTCTAGTCTGGATCCACGCGCAGCCTTGATGGTGAAGGATTTGATCAAGAAATTAGCTGATACTGCAGGGAAAACTGTCTTCATTTGCAGCCACATTCTACCTGTTGTGGAGGAACTTTGTGACCGCATAGGCATCATTAATCAAGGGAGACTTGTTGCGGTAGGTACTGTCAAGGAAATCATTGCGGAGACAAAAACGAAGACTTTGGAGGAAGCGTTCATAGCCATAACCGGAGGATTGGAAGAGAAGGAGCTTTTGGCTTGGAGGGAACATAGCGGTGCCGACGCCTAAATCGATTGTCATTGCGAGAAATGAATATCGCATCCGCACTAGTAGTATAAGGAAGATAAGACCGTACTTTCCGTTTTCGGTAATAGGCTTACTGGCTGTGTATGTGCTCTTCATTGCGCCAGCAGTGGTCAGTCTATTCGTAAACGACTTCCTTGCCTTCATCATTTCTGTGGCGGCTTTACCTATGGTGCAGATCATT
>CAZADP010000136.1:0-4200 GCA_964483905.1 uncultured Candidatus Bathyarchaeia archaeon
CCTACCCCATATGATAGCATCATAGAAGGTGCTTGGGTGGACTTTGACGTAGGCACTCACGGAGACTTTATCGAAATGATCACGTATGTGGTTATGATGCAGTTCTTTCCACCTTATTATTACATGCCACCAGAAACTCGTGAGCAAGTGCACGACATGATATATGCGGCCTTGAACGCGACGGTGAACTCCGTTAAAAGCGTAGACTTCCAAATAGCATACATGCATGACACTGGTGAAGCCGAGATAAGAATGACATTTGTGGATGATGTTCTCTACCTTATAAGAAGTCTTGCTGAAGTCGCTGTGAACGCCACAGCTTTGCCACCATACATGACAGGCACGCTCGCGACGGCACCGCTATATAGTATCATCTACGCAGTCATATCACTAAATGCAACGCTTCCATACATAAGCGAAGCCCAAATACAACTAACCTACTCGAGGACCACAGGAAAACTGCAGCTAAGAGCAACATCTTCCGGAGAGATTGACATAGAATACTATTCCCTGGCTTATCCCATGTCCGAACAGATGCCTCCGGAATTAAGAGAGCTATTTGAGTCGCTGCAAAAAACAAGGTTGTGCAACGTAACATCCTACAATCAATCTTTCACCTACAGAAACAGCACAGGAATTCTCAGGATGAAATACACGCTTGAAGGAGACTTGAACGCTCAAGTTAACCTTGTAAAGAGTTACATGATCAGTTACATGAACCAGACTTCTCCTGCACAGATAACGTGGAGAGAGCGTTTCCTTAATCAAACGCTGATAGACGTAGCACAGCTTCAAATAAACTTCGAAGTGCGCAGTACTTCTGCCATAGGTGAGCTAACCGGAATAATGCTCTCACCCCCAATAGACTCTGTTAATGCCACATGCTTTAGGCTTGAGAGATTCTTCAATCTCACATCAGTAGATTATGGATATGAACCTCCTACCGTCGGACAGCGCCTAAAAATCGCAGTGAAGGGCGGAAGTAACGGAACTCATACGGTGACCTTGTTTATAGACCCAGCTGATCCAGAGAAGGTGCCGGATCCAGACGAGTTTCCGGGCGGCAATACAATGATATGGAACAACCAAAGCATAAGCAAGCTCAGACGTTTAATTTTCAGGGTTTGGGAAGGGCACGCTGAAACGATATTTGAACCAGCATCAATTACGCCGAACAATCCATGTACAATTGACGTCAAACAAACTGCAAATTGCATGTTAATCGTAAATAGCGTTTTGAGGCCTGTAACTCTATCTGTCAAAAATGTAACGGCGCCAACCGATGTCAGTGCTCTACCGGGGACATATAAACTTCTGAGCAATTGCATACAAATCATGTCCGACGTAGAAAATGTAACAACTAATGTTACCATACGCATCTATTACACGACTGAACAGTTATCCGCATTAGGGCTTGATGAGAACAACTTAAAAATATTCTACTGGAACGGAACAACTAACAAATGGACAGCAGCAGTCACACAAGTAAATACTTCAGAAAACTATGCATGGGCAACAGTTGACCATTTCAGCACATGGGCTCTTCTAGGACAGCCTGTTCCTTCAATGTGGGAACAGCCATGGTTCCTGATAACGACAGCCGCTATTGTTATAATCATCATAATCGCCGCATTTCTGTTCTTCAGAAAGAAAAAGCCCTAGCGCGCAGTGAAAAAGAAATATCAGAGTGCGATCCATAGATTTGCAAAGACGTTTCATGAACCAAAAATCGAACTTGCCCTTCATTTCTGCTTTCGTTTTAAACTAGGCTTCAAAACATATATTTGTAGACTCTTCCAAGAGAAAGAGTAGAGGCTGTTATGCTCTTGTTCGAGAAGATTCTAGTTCCATTGGATGGTTCTGAACATTCGTTGAGAGCTTTAGAGATCGCAATACAACTAGCCAAAAAGTTTGGCGGAAAGGTAACACTGGTTCACGTGTATTCTGTCAGTGTTAGGCCTATCATAATGCCTGAACCAACGACCTTGACACCTCCAGGGGTTCCAGTTATGACTCCGGCAGAGGTTTCTAGGGTGGTTGAAGCAACTCGTAGGGCTGGGACTAGAGTTTTGCAAGATGGTGAACAAAAGGTTAAGCTTGAAAATGTTCAGGTTGAAACGATGCTAGTTGAAGGGCAGGTAGTTCAGGAGATCACTAGAACGGCGAAAGAGGGCAGGTTCGATATAATTGTCATGGGTGCTAGAGGTATAAGCAAGATAAGAGAGATGCTTTTAGGAAGTGTTAGCGACGGAGTGATAAGGCATGCGTCCTGCCCAGTTTTGGTGGTCAAGTAGTCTGATTTCCTTTCCTAATGGCCAGGGTCAAAGTGGTTCGGCAATCAGAAGGTTGGGCTAGTTGGCAACAATTTTAGCCTTCAACTTAGCTCCTGCAGAATTTCTTGAGCGTTAATAAGCACGCCGCGATAGCGATATCTCTCCTGCGCTGCCTATTTCAGAATTGCTGCAAAAGAGTACGGAAAGATTTTTCTTTGATCAATTAGAGAGTTGATGTCTGAGTGAGACATTTAATGCAGAGGAAAGATCTTCTTTTAGAACCTGTGAACCACATAAGATTGGATGGAAAACTGACTGTAGATCAGCTAGTTCAGCAATTCAAGAATTCAGGCTCTTTTGGAGCTGGAAGACTTTCAGTCGCATGTGACATTTATGAACGCATGGTCAGGGATGAGAGGTGTACATTATTTTTGGCGTTGGCTGGGGCTGTCGTTCCTGCGGGCATGCGCTCACTAATTACGGGTTTGATCCGCAAAAGACTTATTGATGTGGTTGTGAGCACTGGAGCAAACATGGTTCATGATGCGATAGAAGCACTTGGTGGTCATCATTATAAGGGACACTGGTATGTGGACGACAGCATGCTTTACAAATATCACATATACCGTATATACGACGTATTCGTGCCGGAAGAAGACTTCGCAAGGCTAGACTATAAACTTGTGGAGATATACGATGAGATAGCCTCCGATAACAAAGGGAAAAGTTTGTCCTCAAACGAGTTTGCATGGGAGTTAGGTAAGAGACTCAAAGATCCAAACTCCGTCTTACGGGCAGCCTTTGAAGAGGGAGTGCCAATTTTTCTTCCAGCCATTCGTGATTCGGAGTTTGGGTTCATACATTGGCTTCATGCTTCTCGGAAAAACTGCCAACATGCATTGACTGTGGATGCCTTTAAAGATGTGCCAAAAATAATTAACATTTGCAAACGCTCTGCCAGAAATGGCATGATAGTAATTGGGGGAGGAGTGCCCCGAAACACTGTTCAGTCTGCTGCTCTTGCGTCTAAGAGGGGTATGGACTATGCTGTGATAATTACTATGGATCGCCCTGAAATCGGAGGTTTATCCGGTTCGACACTAGAAGAAACAGTGAGTTGGGGGAAAGTGAAGGAAAAAGCGAATAAAATTATGGTTATTGGCGATGCTATGATAATTTTTCCAATAGTTGTTGCCTCGGTCATTGAGAGGATCGGCGAAGATTTCAGGCGGGCCCCTCACCTTAAACGCAGAAACTTCCAGGCAACGGGAGGAATTTAAATGGGGAAAGAGGCTAAGACGAAGCGGAAGTTTTGTGGAAACTGTGGCAACCACAATGCATACAACTATCCAGATGAAGTTTTCTGCACAATGCGCCTTTGTTCGAGTGAAAATCCAATAGTGCCAACTTTATGGTGCTGTGAAAAGTGGAATCCGACTAGCCAAGACTGCTACTGTGTTGAAGAAGCTTTGAAAAAGAAGAATAATTAACCTCTTTTTTCTTTTTGATTTGACGCTAAGGTTATTATAAGGAGCTTTCTGTTTTAGATTTGGTCATGACGGAGCCCGGTGGTGTAGTGGTTAAGCATGGAGGCCTCTGGAGCCTCTGACGAGAGTTCGAATCTCTCCCGGGCTACCACTTAATTTTGGCTTTTTGTTTATTTTTTGGGGTTGTTTCCGTGAAAGCGTTTCCTTAAATCTTCCTTTCGTTTTCCTCCACGGTTTCATTTCACCTCGGCATAAATTTATAATGTCAAAGGTATAACTCAATATGTGCGAGCTTGATATTCGAGCATCCACAATGATAACACGCATTAGTTAGGGTATATAGTTGATGAAAGAAACGGCAATAGACATTCAAAATCTCACAAAGAAGTTTGAAGATGTCACTGCTGTTGACAACCTTAACATTGGGATTGAAAAGGGCG
>CAZADP010000137.1:0-4174 GCA_964483905.1 uncultured Candidatus Bathyarchaeia archaeon
ATGAGGGAACGCACACTGGTCGTCAATTCCTTCTCTAAGACTTATGCTATGACTGGTTTGCGGGTCGGGTACGTTTATGGACCAAAAGAGCTAATCTCTCTTCTTTGGCTTGTGCATCAGTACACGGTCGCTTGCGTAAATAGCCTGTCGCAATACACAGCACTAGCTGCATTAAGAGGACCACAAGACTTTGTTAAGGATATGGTTTGCGAATTTAATAGGCGGCGGCTTTTAGTTTTCAAGCGGCTTAATGAAATTGAAGGCTTTAACTGTATGCTTGCAAAAGGCGCTTTTTACGTCTTTCCAAGCGTAAAAGACTTTGGCGTGTCTTCAGAAGACTTTGCAGGGCTTCTTGTCAGTCAAGCGAATGTCGCAACGGTTCCTGGTTCCGCCTTTGGCGATCAGGGTGAAGGCTACATCCGAATTTCTTATGCTACTGCATATGAAGAGTTGGAACATGCATTAGATCGAATAGAGAAGGCAGCCAAAAAGATCTGCTAGATCCTCAGAGGTTCTTCCGGATTATTTGCTCAATGTTCGCACTCAGGAGATTCAGTTCTACAAGCCCTCCGATTTCCTTTTCAGTTCATCAAAAAGTTCTGGTCGCAAATCTCTCAAAGTGGGGACAAAGGTCTCTACAGGCCTTATATCACTATAGTCAACCTCGCAAGTCACAAGGTCTTCATCGTCATACTTCGCTTGAGCAGAGATTTTCCCTTGAGGTCCGATGAGCCTACTTCCTCCCCAAAACTGCAATCCGTCTTCTATGCCCACAAGGTTTACGAAGGCTAGAAAGGCCGTATTCTCCATAGCTCTTGCAGCCGTTAATGTCTCGAAGAAACCTCTTCGGATGGCCGGTGAAGCTGATATGCAGACTATCAACTGTGCGCCTTTCAAACGTGTTAGTCGACTTACTTCTGGGAAGAAGATGTCATAGCATATGATCAAGCCTATTTTCCCAAGATCTGTGTCAAATGCCGCCGCTTGGTATCCGGAGCGGAAATATCTTTTCTCTTCAAAAACACTATGGGTTGGGAGATACATTTTTTGATATTTTCCGATGAGCCCCTCTGGGCCTACGAGAACTGCGGTATTGTGAATTGTGGCTTGGGTTTTTTCGCTTAATTCCGGCATGCCGAAAACAATGTGCGTTTTCGTTTTCCTGGCTATCTTTTCTACGCTTCTAGTTGAAGGTCCTGGTATTGTCTCTGCCAACTCATAGATTTGGTCTCTAACCACATAGCCCGTCAAGGAAAGTTCCGGAAAAATCACAAGTTCTGCTGCCTGGTTCTTCGCTTTTGTTACGTTTTCCTCGATCTTTTTCAGGTTTTCTGTCTTGTTACCTTGTATGCAGCTTATCTGGGCGAGGGCTAAATTGAACTTCTCTTTCGTATACTATCCTCTCCAAACGTTTTAATGGGGGTTGCGCATAATTCTGAAATCAGTCCCTATCGTTCGGTATTCAAGCTTTGCTGTTAATAACATTCGCCTCTTGTGCTCAGTAGAAAGCCACCTGCGTTTTATATTATCCACCAATTCCATCTCCAAGTTCAATTGCTTTGCTATTTCGTCCGTCCTCATAAAATGTTCAAGTCCGTAGAGGATGAGGTCGAGGTCTTCATATCTCATGCCAAGCTCTTCTTCTGCAAGTTGACCTGGCCATAAGGCTGGCGAAGATGGTTTCGCTACTATCTCTTTTGGGACTCCTAATCTTTGTGCAAGCTTCCGAACCTGCGTTTTGTATAGGTCCATCACTGGCGATATGTCCGCTGCAACGTCTCCCCATTTCGTAAAGTAGCCCACCATTGTCTCTGATTTGTCTGAGCTTCCGCAAACAAGCATGTTGAGTCTGTTAGCGTAATAATAAAAATAAACCATTCGTGTCCGTGCTTTAAGATTGCCTTTGCATGTGTTGTCCGATGGATCAAAGATGGGCATTGAATTGTAAAGAGCTTCTAAAGTTGAGGTAATATCGACCTTTTCTGTTTTAAGCCCAAACTTTTCAGCAACGAGCCTCGCGTGCTCAAAATCGATTACATTATACGTTTCTTTTTCCGGCAAAATAACTCCTAAGACCTTGTCCCCACCTATAGCCAACGCAGAGAGTGCTGCAACTGTACAGCTGTCAATTCCGCCAGACAATCCCAGAATCACGCCTTTTGCCCCAGACTTTTCCACATAATCCTTGATGAAGCGAGTCAGTTTTGTTTGCACTTCTGACCAATCTAAGTCTAGAACGGAAGATGTCAGTTTCAAGTGAATGCATCTCCACCGCTTTATGGGCTTAAGCAAATATTTAAGGACAAACCGTGGGCACGATCGAAAGGAAATAGTTAAGCGTGCAGAAAATCTACAAGTGTTCTGTTGGGGGGAGCCATCTTACCTACAGTTCCGAAAGTGCAATTCTTTGTCAACAAATATGTCAACTTATTCTATCACTTGTGTGTCCTATTCGCGGAGTACTTTTCAGATGAGCAATCTCTTGGCTTCTTGAACAACCCATCTTACCGACAAGCATATGGACATTTGAAAACAGAGAGGCTTCATCACCTGTTTCAGGTTCTTCAGGAATACTCATTCTACGCATGGGATTTTGCGGGAAAATCCCTTTTTGAAGCTACTGCAACAATCTCGGCCGAAAATGCTCTCAAGGGCACGTTTCAAAAACTAGCCGAGATATGGCTCGAAATCTATTCCGAAGCCCTCCCCTCCTATGAAGGTTTATGGACACAAGCCGAATCTAAACTAAAGGAGTATGCGTTAAATTTTGAAGCAAGTTGGAGCTCTGTTAGTGGATCGGTCTTGTCCAAAATGTCAGGCATTGCAAGGTGTCCTTGGAAACAGGAATCTATAACCGTCCATTTTGTCGATTGTCTCCATGGTGCCTCAGCATGGATCAGGGACGTAGTTTTGCCTCCATTCATGGATATAGATGCAGAGAAGAAACTTTTGGCCCACGAACTTGCTCATACCTTGGTTCCAGATTATTTTCTCAAAACGAGGATCCAAAATCTTGGTTTGGATTGGGCTTTTTCGCACACCATTGTCGATTTTATTGCATATTTCAGCATCAAAGATTATATAACTGATCCAGAAAAACGAGGAATTAAACCAAATCCAAACTACTATGAACAAGTCGACAAGCTCTATCCGATTTTCGAAGATTGCTTCAAGCATCCCGAGAAATACGAGAGCTTTGACGACATTCTTATGCAGATTAAGATACAAACCAGTGATTGACCGTGGGCGAGGATGGAATTCACGGGGAATCTTGTCATCCCAACGCTTTTAAGGACAAACATAAAATACTGGTATGATGTCATTCCTACGGTATAGAAGGATTTAGGAATGGGCCGAAGAAGGAGAAAGGTTGTTCGCATCCCTAAGAAACGTTTACCTAAATTCTTCCCTTGCCCTAGATGTGGGAAGGAAACAGTCAGGGTTGAAATCTTTCGTGATGAAGACCGTGCTGTTGTGGGTTGCGGTAGTTGCGGTTTGAAGCAGGAGTTTCAAGTTAAACCCGCTCAGGGAGAAATTGACGTTTACTGCATGTTTACCGACAGAATTTATGGAATTTCCCGGAAACCATCTTCGCCGGTAGTTCCAGGCGTTTAAATGGGTTGGTCCTCATGGTAGGCCGTGTTGAAAAATATTTGCTCGAAAAAATCGAGGATGAGGACGCCGTTCACATAACTCTTATAGACCCTGAAAAGGTAACGCCTCCCCAAGCTTCCAGAATCGCTGGCAAGGCAAAACTCAGTGGGACCTCGGCTATAATGATAGGCGGTTCAACATTTGTTTCTGGGGTGCATCTAGATAATGTGGTTAAGGCTGTAAAGCGCATTGTGAAAATTCCCATAATTCTCTTTCCAAACAACGTCACTGGCATAAGCCGTTACGCTGATGCTATATGGTTCATGTCTCTCTTGAATTCAGCTGACCCTTACTTCTTGATGGGAGCCCAAGTTTTAGGAGCCCCACTCATCAAGAGATACCACTTGGAACCTATTCCGCTTGGCTACGTAATTGTTGGCGAAGGCTGCACTGCCAGCGTTGTAGGCAAAGCAGTCCCAGTTCCATACGACAAACCTGAACTTGCCGCGGCTCATGCCCTCGCTGGACAATATTTGGGCATGCGTTTCGTATATTTGGAGGCAGGATCAGGGGCGAGAAG
>CAZADP010000138.1:0-4146 GCA_964483905.1 uncultured Candidatus Bathyarchaeia archaeon
ATGCGCATCATCGAAGCAATTCTGGCCTCGTTCATTATCATATTCGCTTTATCCTTTGCCAACATTTTTGCTATAACTCCTACAAGTCCAAAATATGAAGTAACTGAACTGCAGAAGCTTGGATACAACGTTCTCCACGACCTAGATGAGCAAGCACTTCTAGCACGTTTCATTTACAATGCAGAATGGGATAATATTACAGCTGCCCTAAGAGTATTGTTGCCATTAGACGTATATTTTAACATGACAGTTTACGAATTGCATGACAATAGCACGCGCGCGATTAACAACGCTACAATATTTTACGGCGACATAGAAACTTTCGTAACTTCCAAAAATGTTGCCTCTGTGACATATGGGCTGGCAGGCTACGCAACCAAAATCAATGGCACTTACCAAGCACTCTATGAACCAAGAATTGCAGCTTTACAACTCGTGCGAGGATAACCCAATGAAGAGGTTTATGAAAAACAAAAACGGCCAATTCGTAATCATCGCCGTGCTGATGATAGCTATAATGATCATATCGATAGGCGCCTTAATGCATCGAGCCGTAACATATTACAAACATGAACCATGGGAAGAATACCTAACCCTTATAGGCTCTATCGAACTAAACTCTCGCAGCCTAGTAGAGCTAAGTCTAGCTAACTATACAAATACGGACTCTCCAGATCTTAATATTTTGAGGACTCACTTAGAAAAATGGCAAATCAATCTAACGAGAATCTACCCTGGATATGGAATAACCTTAAACTACACATTGATCGACAGCGGATTAGTATGCGACTGGAACAAAAACGCTTCCTTCTCAGCCGCAAACACTACCTTTGACCTTAACATAAACTCCATAGGACTAAAGGAATTCAAATTCAACGCTGTGGCACACTTAAATCTAACAATACTGAACGTTAATAATAGCACAAACGAAATCACCGCAACTGTAAAAGAAGAAAACGAAGTCCCCATCTTCAATTTAAAGAAAGACAACTTTCTCGTAGAAGGATCTAATATAACGAGTGTCACTTCGAGTTACGATGAGCAATATATGCTTGTGTACATCATAATATTCGAAGGAACTATTACGACACCAGTGACTGTGGCGGTTTGGGATCAAAGGGGTATAAAAGTAACCGCCAGATATTCCACAGACTAGTTTTTCTCTCAGATAATTGAATAACACAATTTTGACAACAATTCAACATTGCTTTTAGGTAATGAAATGGTGTAGCATTTATTCCCAATGCAGATTTTCAGTTCATATAAGTTAAATATGAAACCTGAAGATTTCCTAAACAGCAAAGGTGAAGACAAATGGATAGAAATTTGTTAAAATCAAAAAAAGCTATATCGCCAATACTTGCTACCCTGCTGTTAATAGTTATAGCAGTTGCAGCCATAGTCGTTACATACGCTTGGATAATGACGTACACGAGTAGCACAACGGCGCAAGCGGGTATCATGCTTAAGAAAGATGCTGTAAGCTGGAATGAAGAAAATTCCACCATAGTAATTCATGTTAGAAATACTGGTACCGCAGACGCCACAATAGACGCCATATATATAGGGACATCAAGTACAAACCTGACACTGCAGACCACTGTCAGCTATGATCCAATATCAAAAGTTGTTTTAAAGGATGGATATACAATAAAAATCACAGTCACATATCAATGGAGCCCACAAAAAACGTATTACTTCAAAATCGCTCCAAAAGTCGGCGAAGCACTTGTTTTTCAAGAGACATCACCCTAGCCTATCTTCTCTAACTTTTCAATAAACTTATTTTGCTAAATAGAAAGATAGCTTAATGACGCGTGCAAATCATGAAAGAAATGTTTCAGGGATTGCGGATTTTAGCTTCTCTCATTCTTTTCACCTACGCTTCTTTGAGCGATTACAAAACTCGAGAAGTTAGCAATAAGGTTTGGATTATTTTCGCACCACCAGCTTTCGCACTAACTCTTATCGAATTGTGTCTTTACGAGGTTTCACAGCTTCCCTTCTACGGGATGAGCCTTGGCTTGACCTCAGTCTTCGCTATAGTACTTTTCTATTCCGGAGGTTTCGGAGGTGCCGATGCAAAGGCCTTAATGTGCTTAGCGCTTGCTCTTCCATTCTACCCGGAAAAATTGCTTGCAGCTGTGCCACGTACGATTTCCCCAATTTCACGGAATTTTTTCCCAATAACTGTCTTCAGTAACGGAGTTCTGTTCGCAGCTGCTACGGCGGTTTACATGCTTTTGAACAAC
This sequence comes from uncultured Candidatus Bathyarchaeia archaeon, assembly GCA_964483905.1. GTDB lineage: Archaea > Thermoproteota > Bathyarchaeia > Bathyarchaeales > Bathycorpusculaceae > CAZADP01. The sequence goes on from CAZADP010000138.1 coordinate 2,253, forward strand.
CTTCTCTGGCATAAAAGAACGGGCAAAAAACTTTTTGGCGAAGGGCATGAAGATGAATCTTTCGGCAGAAAAATTCTGGTTTTAATAACTGGATACAAGGTTTCTGTAAATAAACTAAGGGAAAAATGGCACATATACCCTCTTGAAGATATAGAAGAGAACGCCGAAAACGGCTTTAAAAGAAAACTGATCGTTATGCCCAGAGACGAAAGCAGAAACGCGACAGTTGAAAGGTTATCCAGAGCCATTGAAACTAGAAAGATTGGTGACACTATTTGGGCAACCCCGGGCTTACCCTTGCTCATCTTCATGACAGCAGGCTTAATCATAACGTTATTCTTCGGCGACATTATCTGGTTCTTTCTCCGTCTCTTACTTGGATAAAAACAAAAAATACTCTATAACGAAAGAAACCACCACATCTCCGTCTCATAAGCCTCTTATTCATTGCCTGTGGCTTTACTTCCGCTTTGAATATAGAATTTCGGCATCTGCCAAGAGTACTGAGTGTACTATAATTATAATTGTGGGAGCATATCCTGCGCACCGATTTTAAATGTTCGGGGACTTCTACTAGTATTCTATTTTATAGGTCTTCAAACAACAGCATACATCAAAACAACAAACGATACTATTTACCATGATAACTTCGTAAACAACGGAGATCAAGTCCATGATTACTCATGGGACTATTCGAATGTTCCTCCACCCATTTTTTTCGGACCTACATAGATAGCCGTCTGTATTTATTTACCTTTTGGCAGGTATATTCAAAAGAGGAAAAAGTTCCGCTCCATAAATTAAAAAACCCGAATAGCTTCATAACAGTGGAAGGGATAATGATGTTGAAAGGCAGTCTGGTAGTTGGCCAGGCCGGCGGTCCGACCAGTGTGATCAACAATAGTCTATGCGGAATTATTCAAGAGGCAAAAAAATTCAGGGAAATAGAAAGAATCTATGGAATGCGCTTTGGCATCGAGGGATTCACGCGGGGAAATATTGTTGATCTCAGACAAGAAGACGAGGAAACCATTCAAAGGTTGCGAGACACCCCTTCTTCCGCCCTGGGATCATCCCGTCACAGAGTTAAGAGCGATGATCTTCCCCGAATTCTTGATGTGCTCAGAAAATATGACATAAGGTATTTTTTCATGATCGGCGGCAACGACACCATGGATACAACTCACAAGGTTGAAGAATATTGCGCCGAGAAGGGGCACGAAATCGTCTGTGTGGGCATACCAAAGACTGTGGACAACGACCTTTTTGGCACAGACCATACCCCTGGCTTCCCCACAGCGGCGAGATTTACAGCCCTTTCAGTCAGGCAGGGCGGGATTTTAGCAAGGGACATGCAAAAGGTGGATCAGTTCGTCATCTATCAATCGATCGGCAGGAACGCTGGCTGGCTCCCCGCCTCAGCAGCGATCGCTAAAGAAAGAGAATCCGATGCCCCCCATCTTCTCGTTCTTCCAGAAAGGCCGCTGAACAAAGAAAATTTCATAAAGGTTGTTAAAAGATGTCATGACAATTACGGTTTTGTTTCCATAGCGTGCGGCGAAGGAGCTACTTGGGACGATGGCACCCCTATTTCGGGATCTGTCATCAGGGACAAATTCGGCAACATCGAGTTCGGGGCGATGGGCGGGACCTCTACGGCCATGATCCTACACAGAATTATCTCCTCCGAATTTGGCTGGCGTGGAGAATTTCAGATCACCGAGTCCCTGCCGATGTGCTGCGCTGACAGGATGGCTAAGGTAGACCGTGAGGAGGCCTATCTAGTCGGGGTGGAAGGCATAAAGCTGGCCGTTGAGGGAGAATCGGGCGTGATGGTTACCCTAGAAAGGAAGAGTAATTATCCTTACTTATGCCAAACAGGGACGATTCCATT
>CAZADP010000139.1:0-4099 GCA_964483905.1 uncultured Candidatus Bathyarchaeia archaeon
ACACCCTTTCATTTAATTTTGGACACCAGCAATTTGAAGGCTGAAGAAGTGTTCCGTGTTCTGTGCATGGTAATGGAAAATGTCGCCTTTCAGTCTGAGAACCAACTAGAAACTATCAATGACGCACATAGTCAAACATTCACAAAACTTTGAAAACCTGAACATTCTCAATGTAATAGAATAGCTTTTATTGATGACATGTTGGGATTTATGCATTCTTACGCAAGTCTTAAAGGCGCTGCTAGAGGCATATTCTATATTATGCTTCTATAATTAGTCTCTAGAAGTTCATTCATAATGGGATTAGAAATGAAAGAGAATAAATGGAACACTAAACACCTGATTTTTGGACTTTCTGCAGGAGTAAGCGTTTCCTACGTGCTTTTGTCTTTGCCATACATCAGCAAAGAGTCAGCATGGATGCTCATAACGTTTAATTTCCTCTTTATTTCTCTAACCTTTCCGTTGAACGGAACATTATCAAGAAAATTATCCATGCTGTTAATAGGCGATGTTATTGGTTTGTTTTGGAACCTTCTTTTCTCCATGTTTGCTTATACCATTGTTTATTATTTTGGAGAAATCTTCAACGCCTTTTACATGATTCTAAGCCCCCTCGTGAATCTGATGTGGATTGTTTCATTTTGGTCCATAGGTTTAACAGTTTTGGCCAACTCCAAAAACAAAAAAGCAGGTGTTGAAAATTGATGGCTGAAATCTTGGAAACTTTGTTCTTGATTTTAACAGCTTTGATGATGGCCTACCTTGTCCGACATTATATCTTTACGTTAACAGTACTCAAAAATGGGCAAAAACATGGAAGAGCTGGTACAGAAGAAAACGCAGCCCACCAACCTACAGTGTCAATTCTAATCCCAGCGCATAATGAGGAAAAAGTGATTGGAAGAATACTGCAAGGGATGACCGAACTAACTTATCAAAGAGATAAACTGCAGATAATAGTCATCGATGACGCCTCGACAGATGATACGGGGAAAATGGCGGAACAATACTCAGAGACATATAGTTACATCAAGGTTGTACACCGAGACGAGAAAGAAGGAGGACGGGGAAAAGCATCAGCCTTGAACGCTGGATTCAAACATGCGAAGGGTGAAATCATCCTTTGCTTCGATGCAGACTATTATCCACAGAGAGACATCCTAGAAAAACTCACAAAAGAGTTTATTGACCCGAAAGTCGGGGCAGTGCAAGGCAGAGTTACCGTATTAAATGAGCCCAAAAACATGGTAACAAGACTTGTAGCATTAGAAAGAATAGGCGGATACCGGATTGACCAACAAGCCCGAGACAGCCTAGGACTGATTACCCAGTTCGGCGGAACCGTTGGAGGATTTAGACGTAACCTGCTAGAATGCTTAGGAGGATGGGACGAATCTATCTTGGCTGAGGATACCGACTTAACTTTTCGAGTTTATCTCGCAGGCTACAAGGTTCGCTATGTCAATGACGCAGAATGCTATGAAGAAGCAGTGGAAAGCTGGCGAGCTTACTGGAAACAGAGATACAGATGGGCCAAAGGTCATATGCAATGTGTCTTCAAACACTCATTGAAAGTCTTAAAAAGCAACAATCTAAGATTAAGGGAAAAGACCGACGCCCTACTCTTGTTAAACGTTTACTTTATCCCGGTTCTGGTTTTGCTTTCATGGATTATAGGAATACCACTATTTTTCCTAAGATCTCCGCAATGGTTCAGTATGCTTTGGACGGCAATACCGATTTCTCTCTACAGCTTTGTCGGGAATTTCGCCCCATTCTTTGAAGTAGGAATTGGCGCCTACTTGGACGGCAGGAGAAGAACCCACTGGTTAATTCCATTGCTAATCTTCACATTTCTATACAACGTACCAATATGTACTAAAGCCTTTCTAGACGTGCTTGTTTCAAAGATTTCCGGAAAAAACGATATTCGCTGGGAGAAAACTGTCCACTCTGGGAATGGAAACCGTTATATTATGAGTCAAGACAACTGTTCATAAGATTGGAATGATTCCGAATCCGACTCCAACAACGCTTATTATGCTACTCTTCGGAGTCTCAGTTTTCATCTTTATTGTGCTTCTGCCCGCGCTCCTTGAGCTAAAAAGACCGAGAGACGCTGGGCCGAGAATGATAATGGGCGACGCCATCATTACTTGGCGTTTTCAAGGAAGAGGGAATATGCTGCTTGCAAGTATTGAGGAAGAAAAATTGGGATTCGATCAAACAATCGTTAAGAGGATAGCGGATATTATTGCTGTTTTGCCAAACTTGGAGGCGTGAGGTTGTTTCTTCTCAGCAATAGTTTCGCATTCTTCCATTGTTCCTTGGCTATCTGAAAATTGCCGAGAATGCTTCCATGAAGGGAATAGAAAATGTAACACAGATAAGTGCATTGAGCACATTTGCTATAGGTCTTGCGTAACGCACTAAACTTTGGACCGTTCCAGACTTTAGGCAAGTCAAAAATTGATGCCACTGGATCATGCAAGTGGCACCCCGCAACTCGGCCAAGATGATCTATCATAAAAAAGTTTCGAAGCGCACGGCACTCCCATGTTCTTCTGTCTTCTGAATAGAGATGCTTGACAGCGTCCAATATTCCGTCTGTCATGAGGATGTCGGAGTGGCTTTTCTTCATCCTGATAAGCAGATCACAAAGCTCAGCCATTGCCTCTTTGTCAACTATGCCGAACTCGTCATTCTTTTTCCCTATTCTAAAAAGCTGACTTTGGTCCTCAGAAGAATCATAGGAGTACAGGCAATACCAAACTGGAATTCCTCTGCCCGCAAAATACTTGGTGAAGTCGACAATTTCATACAGGTTAAGCTGAGAAATCGTTGGTGTTACGGCTACCGAAATCCCTTCTGCACACAGCTTTTCAACCGCATGCATAGCTTTGTTCCAAGCGCCTTTGACTCCTTTTATGTAATCATTTTTTCTTGGATCCAGACTGTCTACGGATATTGCAACAAAATCCGCGTTACGTAAAGCATCAATTTTTTCTGCAGCCATACTCCCGTTATCGTAAACGGTGGTAATGAAAAAGCGAGAAGCGTACCTTACAATCTCGTCAATCTCATCTCTTAGAAGCGGATTTCCTCCTGACAAAACTACTTCTATCACGCCTAATTCCCTGAGAATGTCTAAGCCTCTTTTAATCTCTCCCGTTGACAATTCCTTTGCGTCTTGTTCACGCCAAACATCACACCCTTTACAACTGTAGTTGCATTTTCTTGTAAGCATCCACTGTACATGATAAGGTCTATTAGGTCTCAGAGAACGAATAGCGATACTAGCGGCCTTTTCGAAAGTCAGCACCAAGCTACGTACACCGCGCGTCATATAGCGTGGTTATCTAATGAATTACGAAGCTATATAAAATATAAGGTAGAGCTGAACAGATCGGAGCTTGATTCTTTTGTCCCGCTGGAGTTTCGCTTTCGGTTAAGGTCTTTATTCCAACCCATTGTACAGCGCCAAAGCCTATTATGAATCTAAACCAGACCGTCACAATTCTTATCAGGACCGTCGCCGCGGCGCTGATGGATGATGGCACACTAAATGCTCCAAATAGAGCTGTCATGGCGATTTCAGTCACACCCACTTCTGCAGGTACCCCTACTGGGATGGACTTTAATGCTACGATAAGAGAGTAGACAATAACAAGTATGGTCCAGTCTAGATTGTAGCCTATTGCAGCAAAAACCAAATAATAGACGAGAACGCTAAAAAACCATGATAATATAGAAAACCCCACAGGCAGAACAAGCTTGCTGGGATTCGCGCTGAAAGCCCGCAGAGATTCATAAAATGCTCTTGCGCCTTTTCTGGCTTTGTCTCTCCACGTATCAAGATTCCATCGCCCACGACCAGCACTCTCTACAAGATCAATGATTTTATCAATCACTTTTCGTGTCCAATTTTCCTTGAAACATAGCACAAAAATAAGCGAAAGAAAAATGGCCGCAGCAGCCACCACGAGAAGTATCAGATTTTGTATTAGGCTTGGAAAAGGAACCCGTAATATCAACAGGTGCAAGGCGCCAATTGCTAAGCCACCAACAATGAAAAACGTACCTAATATTCTTTGGG
>CAZADP010000140.1:0-4066 GCA_964483905.1 uncultured Candidatus Bathyarchaeia archaeon
GGGCACAAAGATCGTGGCAGATAGAAAATGCGCAGCTGACACTGTTACAGCCATTCACTATCCGGAAAATATTGAAGATGGCGCATTTCGAAGTCAAATGAAAAAGCGCGGAATTGTGGTCGCTTCGACCCTGGGACCTTTAAAAGGGAAAGGCTTCAGAGTGGGCCATATGGGAAATGTCAGCCAAAATGACGTAATGTCTACGATAGGAGCTATAGAAGCAACGTTAAAGGATATGGGATACCACTTTACTTGTGGGGCAGGATTGGCAGCAGCTGAAGAGAAAATCCTTTCTCTGTAACGGTTCGGAAGCAGCAAAACTACAAAACACATTACAAAAACGGAAATACAAAACGCGAATAATAACTTTTATCGACGAAAAAGTTATGACCCTTGACAAGGTTATCGGTGGCGGAGCAACCAGTGTGCTTCTGGGGATAAACCCTGCTGAAATAGAAAGATTCGCGAATAGCGAAATCAAGGACATAAGTGAATGAAATGGAAGTAATAACAGACTTTTACATGTTTCTGATAGTAGCGATTTTCCTATCTTTATCAGGAGTGATGTCGCCCGGCCCATTGTTTGCTGTAACGATTGCAAAAGCATTTAAAGACAATATCGCGGGCGTCCTGATTTCTTTGGGGCATGCAATAGTAGAGTTTCCTCTGATGTTTCTCGCCTATTTCGGTTCTTCATGGCTTCTTGAATCGAGTGTTGCCCAAAAAACCATTGGTTTCGTCGGTGGCCTAATCTTGGTATACATGGGCGTTAAAATGTTTAGAACTCGAAAAGAAAACGACAGGAAACCCTCATACTTGAAGTACGGTTCCCTAATCTCCGGAATCCTCGCAACAGGTGCCAATCCCTACTTCCTATTATGGTGGGCGACCGTTGGCGCAGACTTAGTAATGAAAGCCCGCATCTTTGGATTCTTAGGCTTCTTGATATTTGCCGTGACCCACTGGTCATGTGATCTCCTTTGGAACACTTTTGTTTCTGTGACGGTCTTCAAGTCCAAGCGTTTCTGGACAAAAACGGTTCATAGAATAGTATTCGGTTTCTGCTTTGCAGTTTTGGTAGGTTTTGGCGCATGGTTTATCATCTCCGCTTTACTCTAGGTGCTTTAGTAAACATTCTTTCTAATTCTTCTTCAAGCCACGATCACAACTTTCACTGGCTTTTCTTCAAGATCATCCGCGGTTTGGATTGCCTGTTCGAAGTCGGTGAGATTGAACGTATGAGTTATCAATCCTTTGACATCGAGGAGCCTCTTTGATATGAGGTCTAAAGCCAATGGGTAATCGAGGGGCGATAGATACCCGCTGAAGAATATTGCTTCTCCAACGTTTCCCAGATTTAGATAGCCCTCATTCTCGCCTATCAGCGCTACTTTCCCAGCGCTCCTCACCATAAAAGGAGTTTGTTCTACTGTTTGCTTTGTCCCAGCAGCCTCAATTACAACATCTGATCCCCTTTTGGTGATTTCCTTAACTCTTTTTGCCGCGTCTTCCTCCCTCGCGCTTACGCAAACATCTGCGCCGTATCTCTCAGAAAGCTCAAGCCTATAGTCATGCAAGTCCATAGCAATGACTCGGCATCCTTTAAGCTTGGCTACCTGAGTCATTAACAAACCTATTGGACCCTGACCTACAATCGTTACCCAATCCCTAAGTCTTGGCTGGAGGAGATCCAATGTATGAATGGCGAGGGCCACTGGCTCCAGTATTGCTGCCTCTTTTTCGCTTACGTTTGTTGGAATTGGAACCAAGTTTTTGGTGGGTATTGCGATGAATTCCGCGAAAAATCCGTCTGTGCCAAAGCCCATGGTTTTGCCATTCTCGCACAAATGAGGTAATCCCTGAAAGCAGAAATAGCATGAACCGCAATAGATGTTAGGTACCATTGCAACTCTTTCGCCAGTATCGGCCCGGGTGCCACAGGCATCGTGGCCAACAATTTGCCCAATTCTCAATCTAGTCCATTCTCCTTTATAGAAATGTAAATCGGTTCCACAAATGCTTCCTGCACTAAATTCAACAAGCACTTCCTTATCAGAAGGCTGAGGCTTAGCAACTTCTTCAACCTTCATATTTCTTGGACCTCTAAACACAACAGCTCTCAAAATTCTCGCCCTTCAGACATAACTAAATGCTGTCTAATAACCGTCACTAATACCTTGTTAGGCATATAACAATCTGCAAAAAGGGGTTTTAAGAGAAAGAAAATATCAAAACGTTCCATCTTTGGCTTATTGAAAGGCATCGGGAGTTGTCTGGAAGCTAACCAGCCTCTCAAAAAAGTTTTAGCGCCATAAGGATAACTAACAAATGGCAACCACAGGGTCTGAATGGTTAAGAGACATAGGTAATTCTTATATCGTTATCTTGTCGGTCACGACTGTTGAAATATTCGTTTTGGAGAGGTTTCAGCGTTTGCTTACAGGTTGCCAATTTTTTTCAGTCTATATCTTTCATAGATTAAGTCAACTTTGTCTCCATTAAGCGTGAATTGCACTGGAAGCTTTCCGCCACCTTGAACCGTATAGAATGTTTTCAAGTCGCCGTCTATGTCTTCAGGTATCAGAGGTACTATCAAATCTATGTATTTGTCCTTGATTTCTATCTGCAGGATGCCAGCTTTGCTGACAACTTCTGCTTTCATTGTACCTTTGTAGGTCTCATAAAGGCCAGTTAGTGAGTCGAAGGCTCTCTCTACTTTGATAAATGGAAGGTTTTCGGGGTTTTCTTCGAGCATCAAAGCTAGTCCGTATAAGCCTATTTGGGATAAGGGATATCCGCTCCCGTTTGCCAGAATAGCTACGCCTATGCTTTTTTCTGGAATGTATCCCATGTAGGCTGTGGCCACAAGCACAGAACCGCCATGTCCTATGACTTTATTGCCAAAGAAATTTGGAATTATCATTAGTCCGTAGCCATAGGCTTCTCCGCCGAAAATTTGAAGAGGTAGTTTTACCTTGGGCTTTTCCATTTCTTCTATAAGGTTTGGAGAAAGTGGAGTGCCGCCTTCGTATTTTCCTCGGTTAAGGTACATTGTTATGTAGCGAGCTAGGTCTAGTACGCTGCTTATCAGTCCGCCATCGGAAGATATTGGACTGTAGGTGTATGTGGACTTTTTGCATTCTCCATCTCTGGTGATTATGTATGGTGTGGCCATATTCGGGTCTGTTTCGACTTCTTCTTTTCTGAAGAAGCTCCTGTTCATTTGTAACGGCTCTAGGATTTTCTTTTTCACGTATTCTTCGTACTTCATTTTGGAGAGCTTTTCGATGATGTATCCGAGGATAACGTAGCCCTCGTTCAGGTAGAACCATCTCTCGCCAGGCTTTGCCAAAATCCATTGATCTGCTTCTCTCATAAAGGTGAAAATGTCCTCATAACTTGCTGTGGGAATCCACTTGCCTCCAGCGCCAGTCATGTATCTGATAAAGGCCTCAGCGTAGGCCAAGGCTGGCATTCCAGAAGCATGACTTAGTAAATGCCAAATTCTGCACGGTTCTTCTATGGATTTAAGGTCCAAAGGAACATATGTGCTGACTGGGTCGTCTAGGCTTAGCTTTCCTTCTTCCACGAGCTGCATTATTGATAGAGCTGTGAAGGATTTGGTTACAGAGCCTATTCCGTAGAGCGTGTCTGGAGTAGCCCTCAGACCGTGCTCTAAGTCTCTGAGGCCAAAGCCTCGGCTATATACGATTTCTTCATCTTTGACTATGGTTGCGCTTAAGCTGGGTAGATGGGTTTTGGACATCTTTTCAAAGATGAAGTTTTCTAATTTGCTGAAATCTGGCATTGTCTTTCACTTTTCTTTGAATAGGGTGTAATATCTTGATAAGCCTTGAGTCAGGCAAATATGAAAAGAGTGGTATGTCAACACTTAAGAAGTCAAAGTTGTTGGAAAAATATAGGGGTTGAAAGAAATGGAGAACAACGAATTCAGGGTAGGTAAAGCAAGGATCTGTCTTGTTCAACGGGACATAACCGAAATTGATGCTGATGCTATAGTGAATGCGGCTAATCCAACTCTCATGGGAGGCGGTGGCGTAGATGG
>CAZADP010000141.1:0-4058 GCA_964483905.1 uncultured Candidatus Bathyarchaeia archaeon
GGGTTGACGGACGAACACAATCGTTACACCAGCCTGCGAACTCACAAGGTAATGAAGCAATTTCTCAAACTTCAAGCTGAAGGTCGCGCAGCGGGCAAGGACATCGCTGAGGCATTTGCAGAAGCTAGAAGTCAAATTGAACACCAGATGAGCGAACTCGAGGTTAAGTATGCAAGAGAAATCGAAGACATGTATGGAGAGATAACCACAACTTCTCGCCCCAGCAAAACCCTTTCAATGGGAAGTAGTCTTTGGGTAGAGGATGCCTTTCGAAACAAGAAAGAAGTATTGGGTGTCTTATGCTTGGAAACAATAGGCTATACTTCTGACAGGGAACACTCGCAAGCTTTTCCGGAGGGCATGTATCCTGAGATGTTTCAAACATATAATGTCAAAGATCCTACCATTGGAAATTTTCTGGCAATCATTGGCGATGCGAATTCTGGCAAACTGCTCCAATCATTTTGCACTCAATGTAAGCTCGATTCAGTTAATCTGCCTTATGCATGTCTTCAAGTCCCCCTTCGCTACGAAGAAATCGCCCCGATTGCGTACGATTTGCTAAGATCTGACCATGCACCCTTTTGGCGAGAAGGAATTCCGGCGTTGCTCTTAACAGATACGGCGAACTTCCGATATCCCTACTATCACACACAGGCGGACACCATTGACAAACTGGATTTTGATTTCATAACGAAAGTCTGCAAAGCAACAATAGCCGCAGCAATCGACCTAACAACAAATCTATTCCGGTGATCAAAAGACTGACGCATTCCCCACAATTTGCGGAAGAGAGGACCAATAGCTGATCGGCGGCATTTATTCATTTGTCCTCAAGTTTTGCTTTGGTAACAAGAAAATAGCCGCTTTGATTTTTCCAAACTTTCTCTCCCTCAACAATTTCTAGCCGTCTTTTGAAGAATGGCGCGTCTAGCACAAGTGTTTCGTATTCCCCGCCTTCGCCAACAAGAGAAACGCCATATTTTCTACCAAGCTCAATCAATTCTGTCACAACAGCTTCGTCAATTCTTCTGCCAAGCCATTCTCTGGTAAAGCCATATGCACAGACTCCAGTTACTATCACCTGAAAATTAAGGTCTAGAATTTCCCTTAGCATTTGCAGAGGGTTTTCATGCCAAAGTGGCGTTATACACTTAAGCCCCAGCTTCTTGCAGATTTTTTCAATTCTCATCCTCTGATAATCAGATGCTATTGCCCCAGAGACTATTCCTTCGACCTCAAGGGTTGCGATTAAACGTTCAAGGTCTTCAACCTCCTCCTCTTTGATTCCCGAAGTCTCAGCCTTCACAAGAGGAATCCCAACTGCTTCTGCAAACAAATCTGTAAGACGTATGTTTGGATAATGAAACATCCAGCTGTCTTCTCTTAACGGAATCATGCTAGCGAGACACTTCACATTGTAACCTTCATTTAAGACTCGGTAAAGTGCCAAAGTGGAATCCTTACCTCCAGTGGCTAAAACTGCGACGCGCATAACAGCCATCCTTTACACTTACCTAGCCCGCTAGCCGCAGATTCTGAAGAGTGCAAGCCCTTACTCCATAAGTTTTGATCTGGTTTCTTTGAATAAAGCTTCTGTTTTTACTCGCCATTTCTCGAAATCTTCGGGAGCCTTTGGATAGTTTCGATAGTGAGCTTTGACTTGCTTCATCAGGTTGACTGTGAGCCTGAGTTTGTTCAGAAACCTTATGCTTTTCAGTCCTCTGAAAACGCGTTTGGCAGTCTCAGTTATGTTTAGATGGAACTCTTCTCCTAAACTGGCCTTAAGAACATCTTCTTCTGTTAAAAGCGCGTATTTCATTCCGTAGTTCAGGTCTTCATCTCGGGATATTAAGAGCAACATACGGAAAGCATCCAGTCCAGCCTGTTTTACTCCATACATCTCCATATACTTGCGATTGTAGGGCCACAGAGATTTTTGGCTTACATCGTCTTTTTCTAAGGCTTCAATTATGGTCTTTCCGGCGAGGTATCCGCTCAGCATTGATGGCCCTATTCCGCCGCCGTGGATTGGATTGACCAAGCATGCTGCGTCACCCAAGACTGCAACTCCATTTCCAGCCATATTATCTAATGGTCTGCGCGTGGGGTCATACCATGCGCCACCACTCAAAAGCAACGAACCTTCAAAAAGTGGTTTGGTTAAAACGTGTTTGTAAAATTGATCTTTGGGATTTGGGAACTCACTTCGCATGCAGATTCCTAAACCAGCATTGACTCTTGCCCCTCCTTTTGGAAAAACCCACGAGTAGCCTCCGGGAGTTATCTTCTGATTTAGATAGATTTCACAACACTCTGTATCTTCACTTTCCTGCTTAAGTTGTCTTATTTCTCGATAGCAAGCTTCAACATCCTCATTTGCAACTTCATTCTCTATCCTCATTTCTTTGGGAAGTTTGCGCCGAACCACCGCAAGAAAACCACTGGCGTCGGCAACCACTTTACCTTTTAGCCGAACTTTCTCGCCCGTATTCATATTTTTGGCTAGAACGCCAGTTACAAATCCCCGTTCAATAAGTGGCTCTAAACATAGTGTAGCGTCAAGAAGAACAGCATTGTTGTCGAGAGCCTTTCTCAGAAGCCATTGTCCAAAAAGACGCCTATTCAATAAGTATCCCGCAAAATTCTCGTGCGTGATCGTGAAGACTGTCTCTAGATCCGGCGAATAAACCTTAATACCCTCAATTCTTTTTTCCAGTTCCCCGCCTTGTGGCTTCTCTAAACCTAACGTTTTCAGGTGATGCTCTCCAAGGGCGTCTCCGCAGGCTTTCTCTCCTATCTCCTCTCGTCTTTTGCCATCCAATAAGCATACTTTCAGGCCTGCTTCGGCTGTTGTCTTCGCGGCTAGGCAGCCTGCTGTTCCTGCTCCAACCACAATCACGTCAAATCTCATTGTTTTTCTCCCACAGGATAGTGGTATATTTTCTATACCATGTTGTATAAGTAAACCTTTATAAATTATGAAGTATGCCGCTTCACACTAGGTGTGTTATAAATGAGACCGCAGCGAACACTTGGTAATGAGCTTCGCAGACTTGTAGAGACACGCATAGAACGAACCCTTAAAGGTATAGAAGAGACGCTTCAACGGATATTGGAGAATCAAGAAATAAGCTTGGACGACTTGAAAGAGGACATTAAAAGCCTCGAAGAAAGGTTCAACATCTTATCCCAAAAATGGAATCTCGAAATACTCTACACATTATTCCTAAAAAACATTAGTAGTTTCAATGAACTCAAGAGAATTCTTGGCGTAAATTCTCGCACGTTATCAGATAAGCTGAAAAGCCTAAAACGATACGGATACGTTGAAAGAACCGTGAGAACGGAACCACCTTTAAGGGTAGAATACATCCTTACAGCAAGAGGAAAGAACACGGTATTGCTAGCGTTGCCCTTGCTATACTATTCAAGCAAAGTGCCCTTCACTTCAAGCTCCATTTAAGACATGACTTCAGTTTGCCAAGTCCTTCTCATTGTGCTTCTCAACGATCTTATACAGACTTGCTCGTTGAGCAAGTTCTTCTCAACAATCTATAAGGACCAGTTGCGATGTATCGCCTAGTAAAGTAGCCGAGACTCATCCTCCGCGCGCACATCGTTAATGCCATCAAGCTTTGGAAATACGCACAGGAAAGTGTTAAGTGGAGTCTGTACCAAGTCAGTTTAAGAAGCGGAATTTGCGTCAAGCTTTTAAAATGGATTAATGATCTGGATTAGTGATTCATAATTGTTAATTATATTCCCCGCTAACCATGGAAAACAAATTGAACGCAATGAAAGGGCTTGGCTAAAATGATGAAAAAAACAACTGTTAAGAAAACCATCATGCACACGATTGACTTGACGAAAATTGACGGAGACGGAGCTTTTCCATGCCCGAAGTGTGGAACCGTGATATCTCCAGACGATGAAACAGAAGAAGTCTACCAAATCGTCAAAACAAGAGTCAAGAACGATGAACTAACAGAATTGATTTTGATGTGTAACAAGTGTGGAAGCACCATTAAGCTTGTAGGCTTTCTAACACAACCAGA
>CAZADP010000142.1:0-4045 GCA_964483905.1 uncultured Candidatus Bathyarchaeia archaeon
TTATGTCTTGTTTTTGTATTTGTTCTTTTAGGTCATCGCCAGCTAATATCTCCCGCACTCCCCCTTTTTCTGTTTGTGATTCGCTTCTAAACTTCTATGGACTCTCTAAAAGGAAAGTGACGTATTGAATGGATAAGCATGCAGTTTTGGCTCTTGTCGTCGTCTTGTTTGTTTCAGGCTTTCTATTCAGAAAACATTTTGATAGGCTTGTTGAGAAGCTGAGGCTATAATGGCTCAACCTGACAATGAAAGGAAAATGCGCGCGATGACTGGCTTGTTCTGGAAGCCTTCTAGGATACGTAAAGGTTCATATTCGATCAAAGCACCATTAGAAATGTACACTAGATTGGATGGCGAAGACAGCTCCGCGATTAGCAGCACGAAAGGTATCAAAGATAAGAACCCATACGCGATTATCAGCTTCGTTTTGGGTTTTTTGACAGGTATCTATGCGATTCTAACTGGATCAGATTACTACTATGCTGGGTGGCCTGCTCACGGTCCTGTCGGAGTAATGGGCGTCTTCCTAATGATTTTCGGGTTGCTGACAATTCTAGGTAGCTTTCTTGTACTTAGCAGACGAGTGTGCATTTTAGGCGCCATTCTGATTCTGCTTTTTGGACTCATGGCAAACATGCAGGGAATATTCAGTATCATGGGCTTGATTACAGAACTGCTTCTACCGATTCTCAGCTTCATATTCGCTCTGTATGCAGCGAAGTAGGATCAGAACTCACCATAGGACATTATCCTTTCGCTGATTCCTTTTGCGTTTTTCTGATTTCCTGAATTCACCTTCTGCCTTTCTTATGGATATTTCTAGAGCGCGCGCCAAGAATCTTCACCCAAATGTAAAGTCAAGCGCGAAAAGAGTACAGAAAAAGAGGGACATCAACTGCCTAACGCAGACCTGAACGACGATAAGTTAGTTAACATACTTGACATAGTCACTGCCGCGAAGTAGTATGAAAGATAGATAGCGTGCGCTAACAGCAGAAGAGCTAAAACACACTGCAAAGCTTGCAAAAGAGTTCGAAGACTAATAGAGTAAATAATTAACCTGAACCTAGAAGCTGCCTAAGAAAAAAAAGAGGGTATAATTAGTATTCTTGGCCAAAATCTCTAGCAACAGTTGCTACATCTCTCATATCGATAGCGAAGTTAAAGTTAACATCCAAATCAAAGTCATATTGCGGCCTACCAAGCATAGCCCCGTAAGCTTTTGCAACCCTTCCAACATCGACCATATTAACCTTCCCGTCGCTATTAAAGTCGCCAAGCGGTATACCGCGTTCAAACAGTTTACGAAATGCGAGATGATAGAAAATGATAACACCATCGATTTGTTTCATCTTGTCAATGCCCAGAGTGAAGTTCCACTGGTCGAGGTTAGCATCTAATCGTCCAGAGCCATTTTCAACTATGATCTTTATGTTTAAATTGAATTCATCGTCATAATGTGTTATAGTAACATTGTAGACATTCCACAAACCAGTTATGCTAAGGCCGTTTCCCTCATAGCCTATTTCTGAGACATTGACCAATCTAAAGACATGAAAGCTTCTGTTTCCTCCCAACGGTTCCTGCAGAGCGAAGAGCCCGTGCACATTGGCCCATTGCTCCATCAAAGGCCTCATCCTAGCGTGGGCGATGATTCCTCCAAAAGCTTGCTCACCACCATAGGAAGTTATCCGCCCCTTCATTAAAAACCATGTGACTTGAAGCTGCTCTGGAGGAATTTCCTCAACATCTAAGGACAAAGTGCCATTAGCTCTGTACAATCCAGGATTCAATTCGACACCTTCTGGTTTCCCAATCCCGAATTTAACCCAAAAGATATTGCCGCTGACATTTAACACTCCATCAAATTTGATGATAGGACCCCCGAAGACTATTGCCCGTCCATGAAAAGTAGCTTCATAAGATCCTGGTGCAGTCGCATTAGGAACAAGCGCCGTGAAGTTTGCCTTCACGGGGAAGGTGACGTTCAAAGGTTTCAAGGTCATTGTTCCTTCAGCAGTTATTGTCGCTGGGTATACATTTCGATGCAAAGCGTTTCCCGTCATAGTAGATAAACCAAGAACAAGCAACGAAAGCATCAAACCAATCAATTTTTTCATATTTCGCTTCCCTGATTTTTACGTGTAAAGAGCAGAATAAAAACTTTTTTTCGTTCGCTTTCGTTTTTTAACCTCCAAAACCGTCTTAATTCTTTCTAGAAGGTTTGCAAACGTTTATTTAAGTTCTCAAGCCGCAAAATTGAACAAAAATTCAACAAAACTTTCACTGCAAATTCGGATTTCTTAAATAAAACGATCGCGAAACTATAATTTGAAGAGCTATGAGAACTAACGCGCCCAAGGTAACGCTGCTTGTTTATTCACTTGTCATTTTGGGTCTTTTTTCGAGCGTTGCTTTCTGTCAAGATGAGCTTAGCTGGAACGTCATAACTAAAATAGAGATACATCCTGATGGGTCTGCGACCTGGGTCACTCAGAAAAAGACCATGCTTAAGACAGAAAGCGACAAGGCAGCATTCCTTCAGAATGTAAATTTAACCTCAATCGATGATTTCTTGAACAATGTGCACTCCGTAGTAAACGATGCGAGCATGGTTACCGGCAGAGCCATGAAAACCGAAAACTTAGACGTAACCGCCAGCGTGTTTAATACAACTACCGGTTTCGAAGGCGTCATACAATATCAATTCGATTGGATAGGCTTCGCTAAAGAAACAGAAAATGGAAAGATCAAAATAGGCGATGCGCTTAGCGGAGAACTTGATCTTTCTCGTAACGATATTTTAATCATACAATATCCCGCTGATCACGTAATTGAATTCGTTGACCCAAGCCAAGATGATACCAGCAGCTCTGACCGAACTATAACATGGTATGGCCCCCGAAACTTCGGGATGGGAGAGCCGACCGTCATACTGGGCAAAAAAAAGTCAGACATAACCGACTTTCTTTCGATCAACGCATTTGTAATTCTTGGTTTGATTGTGGTTATGATCTTTAGTTTAGGTAGTTTATGGATTTTTAGATTAAAAGGTTTGAAAACGAAAAAAGGTGTGAGAGAAGGTGAATTTAAAACTATAAAAGTTGAGACAGAAAACGATGAAGATAAAGTAATTAACATACTTAAAGCGGCTGGTGGGCGCCTATCCCAAAAAACGATAGCTGAAAATTGCGGATTCTCGAAATCGAAGACTAGTGAACTTTTAACAATCATGGAAGGAAAAGGAATTATAACGAGAAAGAAGAAAGGAAGAGAGAAAATAGTAATTTTGACGGGGAAGGAGTAAATAGATTAGTACGTTTATCCATACGTGTGCTTCGCTTACAAACTTAAACAACCGACATATCTTAGAATCAAAACAGGTCTAAGATAAGGTCAGCTGACCATTCGAAGGTGTTAAACCTTTGGATTATATACTTATAAATGTGAAAAGAGACGAAGTAGAATAAGGAGATGTTTTTTGTATTATACCTTAGGAAAAGGGAGAAAATGGTATGAAACGGAAAATTCTACGCGCGCTATTAGGGGAATTTTCTTTTTCTCCAATTCTCGTTTCTCCCCCTTAAAAGCCTAGGAGTGGAATTTCAGCAGCGCTAATAGAATACACTGTAAAGCTTGCTGTTTAAGGTTTGCCCAGAACAAAGTTATAGAAGAAGCTGTTAGCACGTGCTTTGGAAGAAAAACAAAAAACATTCTCTATGTTCAACAATTGCTGGGCCATAAAAACATTCAGAACACAATGATCTACACTCAGCTTATACACTTTGAAACTGACGACTTCCACAGTGCAACAGCTAAAACAGTTGGGGGAAGCACAGAAACTTGTAGAGGCAGGGTTTGAATTTGTCTGCACACATAGCGAAACAATGCTGTTTAGGAAGCGGAGGTAAATGCAAATGACATACTATTTAATATTTTTACCATCTAATTGTTCTTTTAGTATGCCCTTATACGTTTCTATGTATTCTTTACCGTTCTTTGTTATTGTGTATACTTTTCTTGTTCTTCCTCCTTGTTGTTGTTT
>CAZADP010000143.1:0-3992 GCA_964483905.1 uncultured Candidatus Bathyarchaeia archaeon
ACGGAGAACTCGAGGACGCCGCCTCAAGAGCCTACTACGCCATGTTCCACGCAGCAAGAGCCATCCTATTCAGCAAAGGCCTAACTCCAAGAACCCACCGCGGAACCATATCCATCTTCGGCGAAAAAATAATAAAGCAAGGCATCCTCAGCGAGGAATACGCAGACATGCTCAGAAAAGCCTTCGACCTAAGACAGAAAAGCGACTACGAACTCTACACCCAACTCAACGCAGAAGCAGTAAAAGAAGCAATAAGAAACGCAGAAAAGTTCATCAAAAAAGCAAAAGAACTAACAAAAACCCAGACATAAAACACCAAATCAAAACATATTTGGCTCGAAATAGACGGGCCTCTATCCAATTGCACGCACACACGCATATGTTAAAAAACTATATAACACAAAGTCTCAGTATTGCTAGAAAGCACGTGTAAGGTGCTCATGAATTGTGCATCCTAGGCAAAGACAAACTAAAAGAACTGATCGAAAACTACAAGTGCATATACCCCTACGACTACAATCTCCTCGACGGAGACAGCTACGTCCTAACAGTAAAAGAAGAAACAACCCTCAACTACCTAGAACACAAAAATCTAATAACCTACGAAATAGTCTTCACACCTCCAAACTATGTTGCTCATTTAACCGCCAAAAGCAAATACGGACGCATGGGCTTATCATTCCTAAACGCAGCAAAAGTCCACAGCGGCTTCATCGGAAGACTCGCCCTGGAACTCGTAAACCTAAGTAACGGCCGCTGCCCTATCACAATCAAACGCGGAGATCCCTTCATGCATATAGAATTCGTAACGAGAGAAGGCGAATCAGCACCATATATGGGAGAATACCAATTCCAATACCTGACCAACGAAGAAACGCAAATGTACATTCCCATTCTGAAAAAGGTTTTCCCAAACTATGATGAACTTACAAAGGTATGGCTTAAAAAATAACGCCTGCAGTCATGATAAACAATGGTGAATAGTCCATTCTGATTTCGAAGACTGATTTGAAATTCATAACTTTAATCAAAAAGCATAGTCTACAAATCGTTTAAATATCACGGTTATGGTATGCAGAGGGGGATACCTAAATGCGCGCAAAAAATTACAGAGCTGTAAAAGGGCAGCCCTACACAAGGAAAGAGTTTGTAAAGGGCTTTCCTCCACCGAAAATAACGAAATTTACTATGGGAGATTCTAAAGCAAAATTCGAATATGAGGCTAGGCTCATAGCGATGGAAAGAGCCCAAATCCGCCACAATGCTCTAGAGGCTGCTCGTGTGGCATCAAACCGTGTCTTGATGGATAAACTTACAGAAAACTATCGTTTACATGTTCATCCTTACCCCCACATTATCCTTAGAGAAAACAAAATGATTTTTGGCGCCCATGCAGATCGCCTTCAAGATGGTATGCGAAGGTCTTTTGGAAAACCCATCGGAACAGCGGCACGTATAGAATCCAACCAGACAATCATAACCATAAATGTGAATGCAGACGGCGTTGAAGCTGCAAAAGAAGCGCTAAAACGTGGAAGCGCTAAACTGCCAATTCCGTGCAGAATAACCATCGAAAAGGTGCACATGGAAGAGGTGAAAGCAGTTGAGTGAAATGAAAAAGGACTTGGCTATTTGGTTTGAACATCTGAGAAAAACCGATATTCCCTCGGTAGGCGGTAAAAACGCCAACTTAGGTGAGATGACTAGCGCAGGCATTCCAGTTCCACCAGGCTTTGCCATAACAGCCTACTCCTACAAGAAATTCATCGAGGAAACAGGGATATCCACAAAAATCTACGATGTCATAAAGGAAACAGTGACCAATCCAAATGATCCATCACAGTATGAAATAGCTTCCAAAAAAATCCGTGGACTTATAGAATCAACACCAATGCCTAAAGATGTCGAAGATGCCGTAAAATCTGCCTATGAAGAATTATGCAGAAAACTCAATTTAAACGATGTTTTCGTAGCCGTAAGGTCAAGCGCAACAGCGGAAGACCTGCCCGATGCATCCTTTGCCGGACAGCAAGAAACATATCTGAATGTTAAAGGCGTAAGCGAACTACTCGAAAAAACCGTCAAGTGTTGGTCTAGCCTCTTTACGCCGCGAGCAATGTTTTACCGCACCGAAAAGGGTTTCGCGCATGAGAAAGTTCTCATAAGCGTTGGGGTTCAAAAGATGGTGAATTCAAAGGCCGCGGGTGTCGTGTTTACATTAAACCCGGTGACTGGAGACCCTAACCAGATAATTGTTGAGGGGAGTTACGGCTTAGGCGAGGCTGTCGTTTCTGGAGCGGTTACTCCGGATAATTTTGTTGTCGACAAAAGAACCTTGAGCATAATTGAAAGACGAATATCCAAGAAAAAAGTGGAATATGTCCGCGACCCAAACACTGGCAAAACTATCCATGTGGATGTGCCAATCGAAAGGCAAGAACAACCATGCATAAATGATGATGAAATCCTTAAACTTACAGAACTATCCAGACACATCGAAAAACACTATGGAAAAGCCCAAGACATTGAATGGGCAATCGACAGCGATCTACACTTTCCAGAAAGCATATTCATAATGCAATCAAGACCCGAAACGATTTGGAGCCTAAAACTCGCGGAAACAGCAACAAAAACTGAAATTGAAGGAATGAAGCCTCCCGAAATGTTAAAAGTTGTCGTCAAAGGAATCGCAGCTGGCAAAAGGGGCTACGGCATAGGCACGGCAAAGGTTGTTCTAAACCCTACGGAAGCAGCTAAAGTCATGCATAAAGGCGACATACTCGTTACAGAAATGACCAACCCTGACTATGTCCCTTTCATGAAGCTTGCAGGGGCAATAGTCACTGATAAGGGTGGAGTAACATGCCACGCAGCCATTGTGAGCCGCGAACTTGGCATACCATGCGTTGTAGGAACAGAAAACGCCACAAAGCTCTTAGTTACTGGCAAAGAGTACACTATTGACGCTAGAAGCGGCGTCGTTTATGAAGGTATACTTCCAATGCTGACAGAACAGCTTTCAACGTCAACTAGGGCTTCCGCTCCTCCATCTACTGTTGCTGTGAGCGTTTCCCAGTCCGTACCTGTAACCGCAACAAAAATCTACATGAATTTAGGCATTCCTGAAAAAGTTGAAGAATACAAAGACTTGCCCTTTGAAGGCATAGGGCTGATGCGCATAGAATTTATCCTAGCCAGTTACATAGGAGAACATCCACTCTACCTGGTGGAAACTGGGCAAGGCCAAAAATTTGTAGATAAGCTAGCTGAAGGAATTGCAACCGTTGCTAGGGCTATTCAGCCACGTCCAATTGTCGTGCGCTTCAGCGACTTCAAAACAAACGAATACAGAGAACTGAAAGGCGGCGAAAAATACGAAATTGTTGAAGCAAACCCAATGCTTGGGTGGAGAGGATGTAGCCGCTACATAAGCCAATGGTACGAAAGAGCCTTTAGACTTGAGTGTCAAGCCGTTGTAAAATGCCGCAAGGAATGGGGCCTGAAAAACGTTTGGGTAATGCTTCCTGTCGTTCGCACAGTGTGGGAAGTCGAGAAATGCCTTGAAATTATGAAGGAGGAAGGCTTGCAAAGATCTAGAGACTTCCAGGTATGGTTTATGGCAGAAACGCCCTCTATTGCAATCCTTGCCGATGAATTTTCAAAGCTATGCGACGGCTTCTCTATAGGCTCAAACGACATGACCCAAGGCATCCTTATGATTGACAGAGATTCCGAACGCCTGGGGCAGATGGGATACTTCGATGAACGAGATCCAGCCGTGAAAAGGATAATAGCTCACCTAATAAAAGTAGCCCACGAAAATGGATGCACAGTCTCCATATGCGGAGAAGGGCCATCAAATCTGCCAGATTTTGCGGAATTTCTCGTAAGGGCAGGAATTGACAGCATTTCCGTAAACAATGACGCAGTAATCGCCACCAAAAAGCTTGTTGCGAGCATAGAACAGAAAATAATACTTGAACAACTTGCTG
>CAZADP010000144.1:0-2144 GCA_964483905.1 uncultured Candidatus Bathyarchaeia archaeon
GACCTTGCGTACGCTTTTGCTGGAGAATGTGAAGCGCGTGGAATAGAAACTTTGGTACAAAGCCGAGGTGATTATATCTCTGACATCAAGCTTTTAGAAGCGCCACTTGAAGCTTTTGCACAAATTCCTAGAGTTCCTCGAGCATTAGTTGATGTTGCTGATTGGTTTATTCTGATGACCGGAAGCCGATTCGACTCCTCGATTTACCAAAAGCCTAAGCTTAGAGAGAAGCTTATAGAAATTCAAAGAATCTCAAAATGGTCAAGTGACAATCTTCTTCAGCTATGCCTAGAAAAAAAGACGCATTTAGTAGCTTTTCTGGATCCTACTCTTCAGCAAGCACAAGCTTTGGGAAAGCCCTATGAGGAAACACGTGAAATGTTCCTACACTCACTCGACATTGACTATAGCGCCTTAACAAAATTAGGTCAACGAATCATTAGCATCATGGAAAAAGGAGGAGAAATTCACCTAACATGTCCAAGAGGTACGGACTTACGGATTCATGCTGAGGAGCGCTTTTGGGTTAACGACAACGGCAAACCTTCTCCACCATCAGCCCTGGTCACTCGATACGTCCATAACCTACCAGTAGGAGAGGTTTTCGTAGCACCACTAGAAGACAGCGCACATGGAGTCATATACCCAAAATCCCTTCCAGGAAGCATAACCACAGGCCTCTGCGTAGAGTTCAAAGGAAAAGAGAAGGCAACCATCTCAGCAGAGAAAGGATATGAATTCATGAAACCGCGCCTTGACAAGGCAACAGGCAATCCCTACGCCATTGCGGAATTCGCATTTGGCACAAACCCTTGTGGAGACATGCTTCTGGCAACAGAGAAAGCATATGGAACGTGTCATGTTGCGATTGGACAAAACACTTGGCTCGGCGGCAAAAACGAATGCTCTCTACACTGGGACTTCCTAATCGAAAACCCAACAGTAACGATTGGCGACAGACTCGTTCTAAGAAATGGTAAATTCGTGATTTAGTCGCACATTTGTGATTAGCAGCTCGATCGATCGAAAACTCTTGGAAATTCTGACTATTCTCTTTTTTCAGACAGCACGTGCCGATTGCAATCTACTCACTTTCTTCTCTTGAACCGCCTTCTTCATTAAACTGTACGCCTTCCGTGTTTTTGTCTTCCGCCACTTCAGTTGGCCACCGACTTTTTGGACTACACCTTTTTTGTGGAGATTTGCAAGGCTCCGGTGAACTGAACTGTATTCTGGCGTCTGGTAACGTATGTCCCTCGCCCATAGAATCTCGGCTATGTCTTTCACTGTCAACTCTTGATATTTCCCTAGGATTTCCAAGATCTTGCGTTGGTTTTTGCTGATGCGTGGGGGCTTGACCTTTTTAGCCATGCTTTTGACGCTCAAGGAAAAATCGTGTTGGAGCTTCTTGTGCTTCTGTAATACGAGGTGTATGACGTTCCTTATAGCTCATTCGAACCCTAAGATTCAATCGAGGACTTTGCGGGGATATTCAGCCCTTCATCTTTTTGACGTATTTCTATAAGCTTTCAGTGAATGGCTCTTCGGCACGCCCACAAAAGAAA
Organism: uncultured Candidatus Bathyarchaeia archaeon; assembly: GCA_964483905.1. Classification (GTDB taxonomy): domain Archaea; phylum Thermoproteota; class Bathyarchaeia; order Bathyarchaeales; family Bathycorpusculaceae; genus CAZADP01. The sequence continues at coordinate 1,566 of CAZADP010000144.1, forward strand.
TTGGTGACGGATTCGGGATTTGAGGGGTTCCGAATAACTTCGAAACATTCCAAGAAGCAATCAATTCGCCCTTAGTGAGGTCTAGAGATACAATCAAGGTAAGACAGGGATTGTAGATAAAACGAAAAAGCTGAAACTCTTTGAAGTAGATTGTTAATTGACGTGAAACTGAGAAAGGAGGAAAGCGACTAGCGCGCTATTGCGTTTCCGGCATTGACAGTAGTTTTTTTGACATTTTGCGGTCTTTTGCTCTCGTCATTAATCGGCAAAATCAGTGTCCAAAATTCGATTATAGCAGACGATAGCGCACAGTCAGAAACCGTAAAGTTTTGAGTACTTACCGTAAAGGTAGTCCAGGTATGGTTTGATGTGCAGTTTTTTTCCTGTAATCCTTTTTATCAAGTCTGCGGGGTCATAGAGGTTTCCATGGCTGTGAATGTTTTCAATCAGCCACTGCTTCACGTCTTTGAAGTTTCCTTTTGAGAGATGCTTTCTCCAATGTGGCAAGTCCTTCTCCATCGCACCGAGTATTTGGCCACTGTAGATGTTGCCTAACGCATAACTTGGGAAATACCCGTA
>CAZADP010000144.1:2244-3976 GCA_964483905.1 uncultured Candidatus Bathyarchaeia archaeon
CGAGTATTTGGCCACTGTAGATGTTGCCTAACGCATAACTTGGGAAATACCCGTATGAGCCGCTGGCCCAATGAGTGTCTTGCATCACCCCTTCAGAGTCATTTTCAATCTTTACGTCCAAATACTCATTGTATTTCTCGTTCCATACTTCTGGCAGCTCTTTAATCATTATTTTCTCCGCAAACAAGTCCCTTTCAATGTCAAATCTAATTACAATGTGCAGTCCATAGGTGACTTCGTCCGCCTCAACTCGAACCTTTGAGGGCTTAACATGATTTATGGCCTGAACAAACGGCTCTAACTCGACATCCGCGAGAGTTTTGCCTGCAATCTCCTTCAATTTTGGAAGGAAGTAAACCCAGAAGTCGCGAGAGCGCCCTATTATGTTTTCCATGAAGCGAGACTGTGATTCATGGAACCCGTGAGAGCAGTCTGTGCCGATTGGCTGATACATCCATTCTGCCTTTAAGTTCTGTTCGTACAGGGCGTGTCCAGCTTCATGAAGTACTGAAAAAATTGAAGATGCGAAATTGTCTTCGTAGTAATGGGTTGTTATTCGCACGTCCTCGTAGTACCCACTAGTGAACGGGTGCTCGGTCTCGTCGATTCTTCCTCCAGCATTTTCTGATTTCACATCGTATTCGACAGCCTCGGCGAGCGCTTTGGCAATTTGACGCTGCACATCTATCGGAATTTTGCGTTCAAGTATGCGCACGTTCGGTTGTTTTGGAGCAGTCTCACATTTCCTCAGTATCGAAACTAGGCCTCTTCTCAATTCGTCAAAAACTTTAGTGATAGCATTAGCCGTCATTTTAGGCTCATAAATGTCTATCAATGCATCGTAGGGCGTAGCTGTTTCCTTAACTTCCATCAAGATTTGGGCGGCCTTCTTTCGCAGTTCAAAAAGCTTCTGAAGTTCGGGCCTGAACATGGGGAAATCCCTTGTCGCTTTCGCCTTCTTCCAAGCATCCACGGTTGTGGCCCGTTGTTTTGCAGTTTCCGCAACAAGGTCTTCAGGGAGTTTTGTTTGTTCGTCGTAGTCTTTCTTCACGAGATATGTGTTTCTCTTTTGAATTTCACTCAGTCTATCATATTCTGGATGTTGCATGATCTTTCCCGTCAGGATTCCTATTTCTTGGTCTGTGCTCATTTTGTGTTTAATTCGGCTAATTAGAGAAAGCTGTTGGCTTCGCAATTTGATGGCTTTTGGTGGCATCATTGTCTCCATGTCCCAGTTGATTATATTCTCAGCGGACTTCAGAATAAGCAGATCTTTCGCTTTTTCCATCAGTTTCTTATAGCTAGATCGTAGTGTCTCCATAATTACTATCTTCCTAAACTGTGAAGACTAATTCATATATACAACTCGTATTTGAATCTTAGTAGAAAGTAATGCGCGATTGGCTTCTACGTAGTGTTTTTATACATCTTTGCTGACTCTACTGAAGGTAATTCGGAAGGAAATCTGGCTAATGTATGCTGTTGAGACACAGAACCTAGTCAAACGATACGGCAAGACTTACGCGCTGAAAGGTCTTGATTTCACGGTAGCCTCAGAGGAGATCATGGTTCTGTTAGGACCGAACGGTTCTGGAAAGACAACGCTCCTGTTGGCCCTGGCAACTGTTCTGAAACCCACATCGGGTATTGCGAAAGTTATGGGCTTGGACGTGACCAAGCATCCCACGCAGGTTCGTCAAATCCTTGGAATCTCATTTCAAGAGGCAAGAGG
>CAZADP010000145.1:0-3975 GCA_964483905.1 uncultured Candidatus Bathyarchaeia archaeon
TCGCCTCTGTTTCTTTCAAGGGATACCTGTTTGCGTCTACAACGTTGTCAAGGAATTGAACAGCATTTCTCACGGTTTCTCTTAGTTTCTCCCAGTGAATTTTTCCGTCTTCAACAATTCGTGATAGGTTAATTGAGCCTAAATTGCAGGATTCGTAGGGAAGCAGGGGCTGCTCGCCACAGGGGTTGGTTGACTCTATTCTTCCGGCTGCGGGGGTGGGATTGTGCCTGTTAACTTCGTCAATGAATACTACTCCAGGGTCTCCGGACATCCAAGCTGATTTTACCATCAAATCCCAGATGTCTTTTGCTCGAAGTGTTTTTACTTTTTCTTTGTTTCTGGGGTTGATTAGCCAATATTGTCCGTCTTCTTCAATTGTTTTCATAAAATCGTCAGTAACTGCGACTGAGATGTTGAAGTTTGAGAGGAATCCGGGTTTTTGTTTTGAAGTTATGAATTCGATGATATCTGGGTGGTCAACCCTTAAAATTCCCATCATGGCACCTCTTCTTTTGCCTCCGGCCTTTATGACTTCTGTGCCTGTGTCAAAGACGCGCATGAAACTTACTGGGCCGGATGCCACTCCTTTGGTTGACATGACGATGTCGCCATTAGGCCTTAGTCTGGAAAAGTCAAAGCCTACTCCTCCGCCGCTTTTTTCGATTATGGCCATGTTTTTGACTGCTCCGAAAATGCCTTCTAGGGAGTCTTCAACTGGTAAGACGAAGCATGCAGATAATTGACCAAGCTTTGTTCCTGCGTTGAAAAGTGTTGGTGAGTTGGGAATGAATTCAAGCCTTGTCATCATGTCATAGAAGGTTTTTTCAGTTTTTTCTTGGTGTCCACCATATTTTCTTTCGACTCTTGCTATTGCGTTTGCGATTCTCGTGAACATTTGAGCAGGATTCTCTACGATCCTTTCTGTTTCGTCTTTCAAAAGATACCTTTTCATTAATACTTCGAATGCGTTTACGGTTAGTTTAGGCTCTACTATTCCAAGTTTTCCTTTAAGTTCTCTTATTTCGTCTTTTTTCTTCCTATAAGCTTCATACTCTGACGCGACTTTTTCGTAGCCTTGCTGCTTCAAAACTTCTATAACGATGTCTTGGGCATCCTCAACTGAGGGAATTCTTTCGGCGAATCTTTCCTCTAGACGCTTAACTACCTCGCGATTTATGAGTTCAGCCCTTTCTCCATTCTTGAGCTCAACCGCAACGAAAGCCTTGTGAATAGCATTCTTGATTCTGTCAGAATCGAAGTCAACGACTCTTCCGTCTCTTTTCCTTATTTTAGTCATAGCCATGCCGGGTCAATTCAGATTTGCCTTAATTGGAATAATAAGGTTTTGAAAATTTGAGTGTGAAAGGTCTACAAGGCTTTGATAGCAGTGCGGTTTGCGTTTACTCTTTCTTGATAAATTGGTCTTTAGTAGCGCCGCATATGGGGCAGACCCAGTTTTCAGGTAACTTTTCAAAGGGTGTTCCAGCCTTTACATCATGTTCTGGGTCTCCTTCTTCTGGATTGTATATGTACCCGCAAACAGTGCATTCCCACTTTTCCAAGGTGTTCACCGCCTTTGGAGCGAGATTTTCCAATTTTGACTTATTTAAATTCTGCCCTAGGCTGTGAAGAGTCCTTATCTTCTTTTGCGTAATATTGGGGAATTGAAAGGTTTTGGGAATCTTTCTATATAATCGACTTTAGTTTTTCAATTAGTTCCTTTTTCATTTTTTCGTCTGCTTGTATTTGTTTTCGAGCTTTGCTCCATTGTGGTGAGCAACGGCCGTAGCTGGCTTGTTCGCTTATGTAGTGGTGGACCATCTCGTCAATTTTTCCTTTGTTTTTGTCTGTGGCTTCTACTCCTGCTTCTTTCAAGATGTTGTTAAACCATTTCCAGCAACCCATTTCGATTCACTATTTTAGCGTTTTTTCTGAGCTTCGATATAAGGTTTGTTTGGCTTGATCGGTGTTGGAGTTGAGTCTGGGTTTGTGATGGTGGGAACTGTTGTAGGGATGTTTGTGCATTCCAAGAACACTCCGTAGTATAGTGTGCCCTTTCGGCAGAACAATAGTGCACAATATGAGCCGCATTAAGAGGCAAGTACGGGTTAAGTTAATGTTCATGTACAAGTGATCCTGTGTCGGGTTTAACGGAAAAAAAGGTTTTAAAACAGATTTCAGATATACACTACATTAATGTTAAGATGCACTATTTTATTGGTGATCGCATGCTGATGGAATTGTCTCATGAAAGGCTTCGAAAAGAGTGCGATCCGAGGATATTTCGGTGTGAAACAACTGAGGATATTTCGCCTCTTGAGGGTATTATCGGTCAAGAACGAGCCGTAAAAGCTCTCAAGTTTGGCTTGGACATCAAGGAAAGAGGATTCAATATCTATGTGGCTGGTTATCCCGGTACTGGCAGGATGACGGCTGTCAAAGATTTCTTGGAGGAGGTAGCTAAAACAAAACCTGTACCTCACGACTGGTGTTATGTGAATAACTTTCGCAATCCATACGAACCCAAGGCCATAGAGCTTCCGTCTGGTAAAGGTAAGGTCTTCCAGAAGGACATGGAGAGCTTACTGAGTGAGGCGCGGAGAATTCTTCCTAAAACGTTCGGAAGTGAAGATTATGCAGCAAAAAGAGAGGCGACTATTAGAACCATTGAGGAGGAACGACGTAAAAGTATTGATGAGCTTAACAAGCGAGCTCTAGAGCAAGGATTTGTCCTCCAAACCACTCCAGTGGGCTTGTTTGTGATTCCTGTTGTGAAAGGAAAGCCTCTTAGTGATCAAGAGTTCATGGCGCTGAGTCCAAAAATCAAAGATGAAATCCAAAAAAGAAGAGAAAAATTAGACGCAGAACTGAGAAGCGCTATGAGGCAACTGAGAGACCTAGAGGGAAAGGCAAACGAAGAGCTTAAAAAGCTGAATCGTGACGTCGCCCTCTACGCCGTTGGTCACTTGGTGACGGATCTTAAGAAGAAATATGAAGAGTTCCCGGAAGTTGTCGATTATATAGACGAAGTTCAAAATGATTTCTTAGAAAACCTGCCTCAATTTGTGAAGGAGCCTGAAGCTCCTCCAACACCCTTCCCTGCTCCGTGGATGAGAGAAATCGCCCTTAGAAAATATGAGGTTAATGTAGTTGTGGATAATTCAGACCTTCAAGGAGCTCCAGTGGTTGTAGAACTTAGTCCCACTTATCAAAACCTCTTCGGCAGAATAGAGAAAGAGGCGCAATTTGGCGTGTTGACCACAGACTTCACAATGATTCGCGGGGGTTCTGTTCACAAGGCCAACGGAGGGTACTTGGTTATTCGCGCCGAAGCATTACTCCAAAACGCGCTATCTTGGGATAGCTTAAAGACAGCACTAACAAGTGAACAGGTTACTGTTGAAGAACCTGGAGAACGTCTGGGTTTCATGACCATGAAGGGCTTGAAGCCAGAGCCTATCCCGCTGAACGTTAAGGCAATTCTTATAGGAAACCCGCTCCTTTACCTCATGTTATACGCATATGATGCAGACTTCAAAGAGCTGTTCAAGGTCAAGGCAGATTTTGACACAACGATGGATCGAACAGAAGAGAACTTGCAAAATTATGCAGCGTTCATATGCACCTTCTGCCGAAAGGAAAATCTTAAGCACCTTGACTCGTCAGCCGTGGCGAAAGTCATCGAATACAGCTTGCGGCTCGCAGAGGATCAAGAGAAATTATCCACAAGGTTTGCTGAGATTGCCGACATCATTCGAGAAGCAAGCTTTTATGCTACACAGGAAAAAGTCGAGTATGTGACCGCTAACCATGTCAAAAGGGCTATTGAAGAAAAAGTTTACCGTTCTAATCTGATTCAAAAGAAGATTCAAGAGATGATCGAGCGGAACATCATCCTCATAGGCACAGACGGGGAAGCCGCGGGTCAAGTGAATGGTCTATCGGTCATAGGTCTAGGAGACTTTGCCTTTGGAA
>CAZADP010000146.1:0-3966 GCA_964483905.1 uncultured Candidatus Bathyarchaeia archaeon
AATCCAAATTAAACTTGTACAAGTTATTCACCCCATACTTCTGAACATAATACTTAGGAAACTTCCTTCTCTCAATCCTCTTCCCAGCAAACATATTCCCCTTCAACACATCCAACCCAGAACTAACAATCTTCAAAAGATAGCCACCATCCTTCAAAGAAGAAACAAAAACCGCAACTTCCCTACTCGCCTTAACACAGGAAGGCTTCCTCGACATGACCGCATCCTCACTCTTCAAGGCAAAGTTTTTCCACCTTATTAGCTTGTAACACATTGCCTTATTTTCTCGCAAACAAAAATCTCGAAGCAACCCAAAAAATCCAAAAAGACAGTGAAGAACACCTAAAAACAGAAAAAGAGGAGATTTGCGGGAGATTTCGCCGCCGAGTGCGATGCAAATCCCACCCAGCCTGCTCCATGTGGCGTTAGCTTTTCACTGGAATGGAAATAGGCTTGTAGTCCGATTCTTTCTGACACGGGCTAAACCTTTTTATAAGAGGATTGGTGTCTTGTAGGGTTGTCACATTAATTCATGTAACTAACGAAGCTTCTGAAAGCTTTCTTAAGAAATGCATGAAAAATTTTGTGGCAGGAGAAATGAAACATATGGAACTACAGTGCTTTAAAGACTTGCCATTAAGTGCGGAGGTCATGAAAGGCATTGAAGAACTTGGGTTCAATAACCTTTTTCCAATTCAAGCTCAAGCGATGACTCCATTACTTGAAGGCAAGGATGTTATAGGGCAAGCACAAACCGGAACAGGGAAGACTGCGGCTTTTGGGATTCCGATGATTGAACGACTAAACCCAGAAATCAAGAGTGTTCAAGGTTTGGTTTTAGTGCCAACTCGTGAACTTGCTGTCCAAGTTGCAGATCACATGGGTCAATTCGGAAAGTATACAAGGCTGAAAGTCTTGCCAGTCTACGGAGGAGAACCTATCGGAAGGCAAATACATGCGTTGAAAGGCGGTGTCCAGATTGTTGTGGGCACACCAGGCCGCATAATTGACCTACTTGAGAGACGCATCCTAGATCTGGTATCGGTAAGGGTTGTCGTTCTCGACGAGGCAGACAGGATGCTCGACATGGGATTTATAGATGATATTGAATACATACTTTCAAGAGTGCCTTCGAACAGGCAGACCAGTCTTTTCTCAGCGACAATAGATCAGTCAGTAATGAAAATATGCGGCAGATACATGAAGAATCCTGAGAAGATACTTGTGAGCAAAGACGAAATAGCTCTTACACAGATGAACCAGTATTACATGGTCGTAAACCCTCGCAATAAATTTGAAATCCTGTGCAACGTTTTGAACGAGAACCATATAGACCGAGCGATAATTTTTTGCAAGACGCGCACGGACACAGACATCCTCGCAGACAAGTTGAGAAACAGAGGATATGACGCAAGACCGCTACATGCTGGCTTCACTCAATCACAAAGAGATTTCGTCACCAACTCTTTCAGAAAAAGAAAGCTGAAGTTGCTTGTTGCGACAGACGTTGCTGCAAGAGGTCTGGATATTCAGGGAATAACTCACATAATAAACTATAATGTTCCACTGGATTCCTTGGTCTATTTCCACAGAATCGGTCGAACCGCCAGGATGGGACAAGAAGGAACAGCCATAACGCTTGTAGGCTATGGAGAACTGACAGAGTTCAATAATATAAAAGCCTTAACCAAAACAACAATAGAAGAAATAACGTGACTTCTCGAATACTTCTCAACGTACCAATCCAAACACAACGTCTTAAATTGCCATGCCAAAAACGATCTGAAAATCACTTTTAAGAATGGATAGGTTTAAAACAGGGTTGTCAACTAAATGAATGCGTGCAAAAAGTAGTTTTGCACTAAAGAGCATAAGGAGTTGAGCCAATATAATGTATAGAAAAGAGATGCATAAGGCAGTCTGTGCCGACTGTGGAAAGGAATGCGAAGTTCCCTTCAAACCCGACGGAAGCAGACCAGTATACTGCCGAGAATGTTATTCTAAACGAAGACCTCCGAAAAGATATTAAGCTTATAAGCTAACATTTTCACTTCGTTTTCACAGACCTTCTTTCTTCCACCAACCATAATAAGCAGAACGTACACTCTTACATGAGGTTAAGACTAAGATAATGCCTAAAGATCCAGTTTGCGGCACTATTCTTGACGAAAAGATAGCCAAGTTCAAAATCACCTACGACGGCGAAACCTATCATTTTTGCAGCTTGACCTGCAAGAAGAAGTTCAAAAGGCACCCAACGAAGTTCGTAAAGTAAACAGACCTGCAAATAAGCAGTGTACTCATGGGGAGGGCAGAAATGCCTTAGAGGAGGCAACACAGGTCATGAAAGGTTTCAACAATGGAAATAACACTAACAAAAAGGTGGGATAACAATGCGAAACAGAACGTTACCCAGTGAGTACCTTGCCCTTCTTTCAATAAAATATGAGGTTGATGCTGACAAGTTTTTCAATGCATTGATTTCAGCCAGAAATAATCGAAAATCAACATGCGGAAACCTTTCAATCGAATGCCGGGACAAGCAAAAGAACAGAATAGTCCTTCTTATTACGAAGGGTCCAAAAGTTGTCGCTCAATTTCCGATAGCTGAAGAGTTTCTGTTGGAGCAAAATAACCCAATCAAAGATGCCAGAAAAGCCGATGTGCTCTGCAGACACCAAATCAAAAAGGATAGAAGACAGAAGTTGTTTCAGATCAAAGATTTGCGGATCGGAATGAAAAGTGTCGATCTGAAAGCTGAGGTCTTGGAAATTACAGAGCCCACGTTTGTTGTTACGAGATTTGGAAATTATGCCAGCGTCGCTAATGCGCTAATATCGGACAAAACTGGAAAGATCAAATTGTGCTTATGGAACGAGCAAATAAACTTCATATCTGTAGGAGACTGGATTCAAATTGAGAACGCAAGAATATCCGTGTTCAAAGGGGAAAGGCAGTTGAGAGTTGGAAAAAATGGCGCCCTTCGTGTTATTCGAGACGTGGTTGCCACATAAAGGCCCAATAGCGCATGGCTAATCCGGGGCTATCATGAGAGAAACAGTCTGCATACGAGTTGAAACAGAGAAAGAGGGATTGCGGGAAATATCTCCACTTGGTGTAAGGTGCAAATCCATCCCCGCCCGCTACAGCGAGCGCGCGAGGGCTATCAGACATGTCTTGTATGCACAGCTGAGTTTGAACGATACCTTGATAAGCTGAGTTAGTGTTAGGGAAACATTGTGTCACAGGATTGAATCTTCGGCGTTTGGAGTTTACACTCACAACCAAATGCAACTCGGAATGTGTATACTGTCAAGCAGAGGCTTCTCCATTCAAGAATGAGGTTATGAATGTCGAAGACGCACACAACTACTTAACAGAGACATGTGCAGCCTCAAAACTCGAATCTTTCATGGTCTTTGGCGGAGAGCCCATGCTTTTTCCGAGCCGCGCTATTTCCATATTCGAGAAGGCACGCCAACTTAACATCCCTAAAATCGACATGTTGACGAACGGAATCTGGGGAAAGAATAAGAGAAAAGCTGAGGAGCTCGCAATAAAACTCAAAGCATCTGGCCTGAACAATTTGGGGATAAGTGTCGATGCTTTCCACTTACAGTTCATACCTCTAGATTATCCACGAAACGCTGCACTGGCCTCGGTAACCGCTGGCATCGAGCAGGTTACATGGAATGTTGCAGTGGTGGAATCACTCAACAGTACGAATGAATATGACAAGAAGACTGCCGAAATATTGAGAATCCTAGAGCCGACGGGAATAGATGCGCACATACACACAATCATACCAGTTGGACGCGCAACAAGTAATCTACAACAGTATCTCAAAAAAGAATCATTACAGGGCGTGTGTACAGGTGATCCAATCCTAGAGAATGCGCTTATGAACCCTGAATGCATCACCATAGAACCTTCAGGCGAAGTGGATATTTGTTGGAACTTGACGAT
>CAZADP010000147.1:0-3964 GCA_964483905.1 uncultured Candidatus Bathyarchaeia archaeon
TTCATTATGCATGCATATGTTGCTTTTAAACTTTTCTTTAAATTTCGAATTTAACCCCAACAATTCGACTAAAAAGAATATGCTTTAGAAGTTTTCTCTTGCTGCTTGCTGTACTTCCTGCTTGAATTTCTCCGTTTGCATGAAAAAGGTCTGTATCGGTTTAGCATTTACTACTAGCCACCAGTTCCTCCGTCTCAGAGATTCCTTTGGCTTTTCCCACTCGTTTATCACCTCAGCCTTGATGCTGGGTGCGACCTCTTTGATTATTCCTTCGATTCTTTTTGCAAATTGATAGGAGAACTGGCAAATTGGACCATAGAAAATCACTGCCTTGTTTTTGTCTTCGGGCAATGGTTCATATTCTCCAACGGGGGTGACTGGCTCGTAGCTACCTTCTATTGGAAGATGAAGCAAGTTTCCTCAGGCGTTGGGAGAAACCCGTTTTTCTTGTAAAATTCAGGAAGCGGTAATGACTCGCCAGTGTTGAAGGCTTTGGCTAAAATGAATTTGCACGGTCTATTGCCAAGACAAGTTTTTCTCTGTTTTGCGTCCTTGATTACGCTCTGTAGGAGCCCTGTTCCTACTCCGAGTTTCTGTGCTTCCGATGTTGGATTGTAGGTGCAGTTTATGATGAGAACGTTTTCTCTCTTGAAGGCTTTGATTGGATCTGCCTCTTCCGGATAGTAGAGTATTTGAGCCGCTGGTTGTTTGTTGTAATAGGCAATTTTTCCGCACGGTCCATACTTTTCTTGCATTTCCAGAAGCCATTGCTTTTTCAGCTTAACCCCTTGTTGATGGACCTGATCGGTGAGCCTTTTCGAAGAACAGACGTAAACGAGGTCCTCTATGTTTGATTCCTGAAGATTTTCAATTCTTGTTTTTCCTTGCACACGAGTTTCCTCTAACAGGCCCGCGTTTTAACCGAATCCCTTTATAATTTCGTCAACGGTCATTATTTTGGCGTTGTAGGCGTATTCTAGATATTTCAGTCCCTGTTCATGTTCTTCTCGTGTGAACGCTTCTACGCCGTCTTTGGCGATTATTATTTTGTAACCTCTGAAGAAGGCGTCCGCTGCAGTGTGCCTAACACATATGTTTGTGTGCAATCCGGCCAGTATGACTGTCTTTACACCTTCGCCATTGTACAGGCTTCTCAATAACGGATCTAACCCCGTTTCGTAGAAGCCGCTGTAGGTTCTTTTTTCGACAATGTAGTCTCTTGTGGTGGGCTTAAGCTCTGGAATTACTTCTGCGCCTTTCGTGCCTTTTATAGCATGTTTTCCCCATTTTTGGATAACTTCGGGGTCTGATGGATAATGAGCATCGTTGCTGTAGATGATGGGTATGTTGTGCTTTCGGGAGGCTTCGATAAGCCTTTTTAGAGCTGGAATTGGGTGTTTGGCCCTTTCGGTTTTTATGTCTCCTGTGACAAAATCGTTAAGCATGTCAATGATTATTATGGCCTTGTTATCCATGTAGATACACCTCCTCATAAAATCACATATACATTATAATTCTATTTATGGTTGATTTATTGTTCAGCTTCCAGAGTGTACAATCCCTTTGTAAACTTTTCCGCTTCTCGTTCCGCTACCAAAATAGTGTCTTCGATGCGAATGCCGCCGAAACCCACGATGTAAATGCCAGGCTCGATCGTTACTACATTTCCGATTGCTAGCCTATCTTTACTTCTTCGGCCTAACGATGGCGGTTCATGAACCTCTAAGCCGATGCCATGGCCTAAACCGTGGACGAAATGTTCGCCGTATCCAGCATCTTCTATGACTTTTCTAGCTATTGCATCCACTTCTTTCGCTTTTACTTTCGGTTTTATGGCTTGAAAGGCTTTTTCTTGAGCTGCTTTAACAATTTCATACAGTTTCTTCTGTTTTTCTGAGGGTTCCCCAGCTACAAGCGTTCTAGTCATATCTGAACGATAATAATAGTATGCAGCCCCTATATCGATGACGACTAAATCGCCCTCTTTAATTTGCCTATCAGTGGAGCGACCATGAGGGAAAGCGGAACGGACTCCAGAAGCTACTATTGTTTCGAAGGCTGTTCCGTAAGAGCCTTTTCTGCGCATGACATATTCTAATTCCGCAGCAACCTCGTATTCTTTTATGCCTGGCTTTATCAATTCGTAGGCAGTTCTCATTCCGGCGATTGTCAATTCTCCTGCTTTTCGCATAAGCTCGATCTCTTCTTCATCTTTCACCTTGCGAAGGCCCAAAACAAGATCGTTCTGTGCTTTCAACCTTGTTTTTCCTCTTAATTCCTTTGTGAGCGAGCGGTAGTTTTCGAGGTTGAGCGTGTCAAAAGCCAGTTTTTTGATTTGTAAGGCCTTCGCGCTTTTGGCGATTTTTGCCATCAGGTTTTCGTTGCGTTTAATTAATTCGATTTTAAATTCTTTTACTTCAGCCTTTGCCTGCTCGTAGTTGAGTGGATAAACATAGATTGTGCTTACGCCACTTTTCGGGATGAAAAGACATTCTGCCTCCGAGAAACCAGCGAAATACAACATGTCAGCTTCTTTAGTGATTAAAAACCCGTCAAAACTCTTTTTTTCAAAGGCTGCTTGTTTTAGGCCATCTAATTTTTTCAAGTTCCTCGCCTAAGGGAGAAAGCTTTTGCGTGATTCTTATCCTTAAACGTTTTTACTCTAACCGCCACTCACGATTGGCAGTAATGTGATATGGTCTCCATCTTTGAGTTTGGTTTCAAGTCCGTTTAACTGGTTGAGAAGGTAACCGTTTATCGTGATGATGTAGTTTGATTTTATGTCTGTCCCACTTTTTTCGTAAACAGCTTTTTTGAAGGGTTCTCCATATTTTTCGGAAAGCACTGTCAATAGGTCGGCGATTGAGAGTTCATCTCCGATTTCAACTTCTTCCTGTCGCTCGCTGCCAATAACATTCTTAACATGGCCGAGGTATTCGACTTTGACCTTCAATACTTACCCCTGACTTTTATATTATTTCAGGTAAAAGTCACTATATATCCATTTCACTTTACTTGCGAGGTCAAAAGGCTTAGATGAAAAATAGCTTTCGTGACTTTTTGAAATCAAAAATGAAGCTTTTTGCAATCATTGGGTCTCAAAGGAATTACGGAAAATTTTGTTTATTGGCTGAAGAGGCTCTAAAATCTATAAACTATTGAGGAGTGCTTGATTTCATGCGCTCTCTCAAAGAAAATTATACAAAGAAATCTACGCAAATATTAGTTGACAAAATAGAACCTTAAAGTGGTAGTGTGAAAAACTCTGGGGTTCCAAAGACTGATTATTCAGAGATTGCAAAATATTATGATAAGGTAAGGTCTACACCGGTTGACCTCTGGGAGTCAAAAATCATTGAATACGGAAAATTTGAGGCGAACTGTGCTGTTTTGGATATTGGGTGTGGCACGGGAAGATTTCCTCTAAGCATATCGACTGTTAAGAGCTGCTTGTTTTGTGCCTTGGAACCATCGATAGAAATGTTGAGGCAAGCTGTTGTAAAGGATAAGCTTAAACGCATCTTATGGGTGCAAGGGGACGGACAGCGGTTGCCGTTCCGAGACGATTTTTTCGATTGTGTTTATATGACGTTCGTTATTCATCACATGGAAGACAAGCAGATGGCTCTCCGAGAAATTCATCGCGTATTAAAGAAAGACGGAAACTGTGTCATTATGACAAACTCGCACACAAGAATCAGAAAGCACGTTCTGCGCGATTTTCCGGGAGCGCTTGCAATAGATTTGAAACGATTTCCGTCTATTCCATCGCTCAAGAGAATCATGACAAGAGTTGGTTTTAGTGATGTTAATCATCATATCCTTCGACACGAAAGAGGATACATATCTACAGATGAATATTTAGAAAGAGTGAGAAACAAATACGTATCAACTCTGACTTTACTTAGCGAGGATGAGTTTCAAAGAGGATTCAAGATTTTTCAAAATAGGATTAGGAGAAAGT
>CAZADP010000148.1:0-3945 GCA_964483905.1 uncultured Candidatus Bathyarchaeia archaeon
ATGAACATTTTCTTGCTTCTGCGGTGGCTGCAGCGCCCCATTTTGAATGGGCGGCAAAACGAGGGATTACTGTTTCTCGGCAAAAATTGCGCATCAACGACGTTAATCTGGGACGTATAATAAAGGATTGTATTGCGGATATTAATGCTTGGCAAAGGGGCGGTAACACATTGCTTGGCACCGTAATCTTACTCTCACCCATTGCGGTCGCAGCTGGGATGACCCAAACTAAAGAAGACAATGTCTTTGAAATTCCAAAGTTAAGGGAAAACCTGAAATATGTTGTGGAATCAACATCGCCTGAAGATGCTGTTAACATTTATGAAGCCATAAAAATCGCCAACCCAAGCGGACTCAGCAAAGCTCCTGAACTTGACGTTAACGATCCAAACTCTAAAAAAAGGATACTTGAAGAAAAAATCTCGCTTTATCAGATATTCAAGATAGCTGAAAAATATGATATGGTTTGTTCTGAATGGGTTAACAATTATCCAATAACCTTTGATGTTGCATATCCTTTTCTATTGGAAAACATCAAGAAAACTGAGGAGTTGAACGTGGCAATAATCTACACGTTCTTAAAAGTTTTAGCTGAGTATCCAGATACCTTTATAGCGAGGAAGGTTGGCATAGAAAAAGCCAGAGAAATTTCGTCTATGGCTAAGGAGATTTTGAAGCTTGGAGCACTTGAGAATTCGAAGGGCATGCACGCGCTCCGCGAATTTGACCGAGAACTTAGAGAATCTGATAGTCTTTTGAACCCTGGGACAACTGCGGACATTATCGCTGCTGCTTTGGCTTTGTGTGTTCTTGGCGGATACAGGCCTTAACTGTTATTTTTCAACCCATCTCTTGTAGAGAAGAACTCCAACTCCATATAGGACTAGCGCGGATAAAGTTAGAGTTGCCATTGGCCAGAGTAAATCGATAAGCGTAGCGTTTCGAATCATTATGTCTCTTATTGCCTGGGCTGCGTAAGTCATCGGTATAACTCGGCCCATTTGTTGCATGTAAGTTGGAAGATACTCGATTGGGAAATACATTCCAGTGAAGAACTGAAGTACTATTGCAATTGTGGTGGCGGCGTTTGATGCTTCTTGTGGGGCTCTGCCAATGCAAGATATTATTAAGCCTAAGGCTATTCCATTCATTGAACCTAAGAAGAATATTGGAATTAGCAACGGGACATTCCAGTTTAGCTTGGGAGCAAGCAGAACCGCAGCCAAAACTGCCATCACTATAATTGATATGGCTGTTTGGACCAAAGCGGCTAAAGTCTTGCCCAAGAGCATGTTTATTGGATGAATAGGCGAGGCTCTGATCTTTTTGAGTGTTCCTTTTTCTCTTTCAAAAACGATTGCTCCAGTGGAGACAACCATGCTTGAAAACAGCAGCGGATAGGTTAACATGCCTGGAACAATGTTTTCCTTGTATCCTATCGCCCGCGTCACCGCCGATATTTCCGTATTAACTGTTATCGGTTCAGTGTAGTTTGGTTTAAACTGTTTATAATATTCCGAAAAGAAGGTTCTGATTCCGTCATCTATCAGTCTGGTTACGTCGGGGTTGCTTCCATCCAAGACTAGCGATACATTCGCCTGACCCATAAGAAGATTCTGAGTGAAGTTTCTAGGAATTGTTAAAACGGCTCGTACGTTTGTTACATTTAGCTCATTAAGTGCCTCGGTTCTATTGGCAAAATTCTTTAGGGTCAAGAATCCTGTAGCGTTAAGTCCAGATATTACACTTTGAGTTACGAACGTCTCTCCATCTTCGTTTACTAGGCCCACATTTGCGTTGAACGGTATTTCCCGTCCGAAAATTGCAGTGAAAAGCAACAGTATCATTACTGGAAAAGCTATAGTCCAGAAAATTGTTCCTTTCTCTCTGAAGAAGGTCTTGATGTCTTTTACGGCTATGCCAAATATCGGATTCATTTCTACTCCTCCGTAAGCTTCCTCCCAGTTAACTTTATGAAAACATCCTCCAAAGTTGGCTCGAGGATTTCGATTTTTTCAGTTAGTACTTCATTTGAAACTAGCTTGTTTGATATTTCTGTCAGGATTTCCCAGGGGTTCTTTGCGGAAACGCGAATTTCATCGTCTATCACTGTGCCATGATATTCTTTGAGGATTGCAAGTGCCTTTTTTGTCTGGGAATCTTTCACTCTTACGTGTATTGACGGTTCTCCTCCTATTGTCTTTTTTAAGGCGTAGGGTTTGTCAAGTGCGACAATTTTTCCTCTATCCATTACTGCTACTCTGTCACAGATTTCATCAGCTTCGTACATGTCGTGAGTGGACAGAAGAACAGTCTTACCATAACTCTTAAGATTTTTAATTAACTCCCAGAACTCTCTCTTGGCATTGGGATCGAAACCGACGGTAGGCTCGTCTAAAATAATGATGGGCGGGTCGTGAATAACTGATGCTGCTAAATTCGCCCGCCTCTTCATTCCACCCGATAGCTGTTGAACTTTTCTGTTCAAAAATTCTTCAACGCCAAGAACCTTTGAGGAAAATTCCACTCTTTCCTTAAATTTCTTGGAACTAAGTGAATACAAGGAGGCGGAAAAAGCAAAATTTTCACGCACATTTAGCAAGTCATAAAGCAAAGTTTCTTGAGGACAAAATCCGATTGAAGCACGGACTTTACGAGAATCCTTAACCAGATCAAAGCCGCTGATCGTCACTTTCCCTTGGTCAAATCTTCGTAAGCCGCAAAGTATCTCCATTAACGTGGTTTTGCCTGCGCCGTTTGGACCTAGAAGTCCGAAGATTTCGCCTTCTTCAACTGCAAAAAAGACACCGTCAACGGCTTTGACTTCTCCGTAATGTTTTACCAAACCCTCAACTTCTATAATCATACTTTTTCACCAGTTATCATCTGATTTTTTCAAGGCATCACTTATGTTTTGCCAGAGTTATAAAAACACTATTATGCTATATGAGTTTTTACAATAATACCATAAAATACATGGTGGGGCTTAATTCTTTCATCTAAGCCTCAGCTTAAGAGACGATTTTGATTGAAAAGAAAAAGAGATTTAGGCTTGTGTTTTTCCAAAATACATATTACAAATGGAAACACATCTTAAGCTAATAGTTGGTTTAGGAATGGCAGTCAATCCAAAACTGCATGTAACATTGCTTACTGGCCGCACAATAGAACAGGGTGTCGGAAAAGAACAGGGGAAGAGCTCGAAGGAATACGTGGAAAGCGTCTCAGTCTGCTACATAGACTCCGAAGATTTGAAGAAGCTTGGAATTAAAGAAAAAACGAATGTTTTGGTTTCAACAAGATTTGGTTCAGTTGTTGTTAAGGCGTTAAAGTCTTTAAGAGGTCCGCATGCTGGAATGATTTTTATTCCTTATGGTCCTTGGGCAAACGTTGTTGTTGACCCTGAAACCCACAGCATTGGAATGCCTTCTCTGAAAGGAATTCCGGCGGAAGTGGAGCCCGCCCCTGATAAGCAGCTTCTAAGCCTCGAAGAGCTTCTTAAGGAGGAGTTTGGGAAGGAGTAGTATGCCAGTTGTTAAAGCTGTAACATGCCCTGTCTGCGGAAGCTTGTGTGATGATATAGAATTAACAGTTGAAAACGGAAGCATAGTTAAGGTCAAAAACGGCTGCGCCATGTGTGAATCAAAGTTTTTGGGCTACAATGGCGAGCATAGAATTTCGAAACCGCTTATAAGAAAAAATGGAAAACTTCTGAAGACTTCTATTAAAGAAGCCGTGAAAAGGGCTGCTGAAATCCTCGCAAAAACAGACTATCCAATACTGTACGGCTGGAGTTCAACAAGCTGCGAAGCCACAAGCGTAGGTCTTGAATTAGCTGAGGAAGTTGGAGGAGTAATCGACAACACGGCTGTTATTTGCCATGGGCCATCAATTTTGAGCATTCAAGATGTTGGCATTCCCTCGTGCACGCTTGGACAGATTAGG
>CAZADP010000149.1:0-3943 GCA_964483905.1 uncultured Candidatus Bathyarchaeia archaeon
CCCATTCGGAGAGCGCCTTGCCTGCGTCTGCCTAAAGCAAAACCTTCGAGTCTATCATCTTCATAATAAAGCCAACCATAAGGCTCCCTCTTACAAAGTATTTCCGCATTCAAGCCACAATATTCCCAAAAAATTTCGTAGATGTTACCTTTGTTAAATATCCTGCACAGTCTAGCTATAGTATGCATGTCTTCGGAGGGAATCCACTTCATTAGCTTTCTTTTCGAGTTCTCTTGCATAGCTCATTCCGATCCCTCCACCGCAGGTACGGATTTCTAGAAAATACATGTGCCGCCCCTATATAAAACAATTCTTAAACAACGTGGTTATCAGCTTTCTAAAGCTTTATCATTCAGCAGCCGCAGAATATTTCGCGAGATGAACTCTATGGACGCTTGGGAAGCTGCGAAAAACGCGCTGGAATGCGTTTTAGAGGCAAAGAAAGGAGAGAGCATCGCAATTTTCTGTGACGACGTGAAGATGGATGTTGGCACTGCTTTTGCAAGTGGTGCCTTGAAACTTGGACTTCGAACACGGCTGGTAACGTTAGAAACTAACGTAAACGTGTTTCGAAAAGATGTTCCACCACAGCTTATGGAAATTCTAACAAAACAACCACCCGACATTTACATCAATCTTCTCCGAGGGCCCCAAGAAGAAACCCCGTTTAGAATAAAACTAATCCAAATGCAGACCAAAGACCACAACGCACGTTTAGGTCATTGCCCAGGCGTCACGTTGGACATGCTCAATCGGGGAGCTTTAGCCCTTACTACCAAAGAGCATAGACAAATGCAAAACTTCGCAAAAGACCTAATACAAAAACTGGATCAAGCCGTAAGGGTTAAGATTACTAGTCCGGCTGGCACGGATGTTTCCATAAGCGTCGAAGGAAGACCTTTCTTCACAGACACTATAATCGACTGGAAATTAATGAAGTGGATGAATCTCCCAACTGGCGAAGTGATTGTTGCGCCAGTGGAAAACTCTCTTGAAGGAAAGCTTGTCTGTGACATGGCTATAGGTGGAATAGGTCCACTGAACACTTCAGTAGAAATAGTAGCTAAAGATGGCAAGGTCCAAAATGTTTCTTCAGCCGACGCCCACGTTCTCAAGAAGGTCGAGGATTCTTTGGGCACTGATGAGAGATCAAACATAGTAGGCGAATTCGCCTTCGGAATAAATCAAAAAGCAAGATTCGTAGAAGAGTTCCTTGAAGCCGAAAAAATGTTAGGAACAATTCATGTAGCTTTCGGCAACAACTCTGACATGCCTGGCGGACAGAACGAATCTAAAAACCATATGGATTTTCTCATTTCAAAGCCTACAGTTAAAATCCTTAAGAAGGATGGCTCAAGCATAGATGCACTCACGGGCGGAGTTTTCCAAAACTTATAGCTCAACATGGTTAAAACCTTCAAATGGTTGAAAAGAAAAACTAGAAAAAAGGTGAAATATGGATGACGGAACCAAGCGATAAACTGCCCATATCTGAATTCTATAAAGTTGTTGATTATGTTACAATTTTCAAAAGCGAAAAATGGTGGGAAGCAATAGTCGTCTTCGAATCTTTCGGAAAACGATCAATTGGCTTATATCTTTGGCAGAACAGAAACGGAACATGGAAAAGGAAACACAAATTTAACATTAGAAATCTTGACGAATGGAATAAACTCAAAAACGCCATAGAGCAACTATCACCTAAACTTGTTTCGAAGTAGTCCGCTTTCAATGTTTTTAATTCGTGTAGATTAATTAGAAATGAGAATCGAATAATACATTCGTAGAAGTTTTAATTGTTTATGCGCCATATAATTATAAAAGGAGTGCCAAAGTAATGAAGAAAACAGTTTCTCTAATAGCGATAGGTGTGCTGTTGGCAAACATATTCGTCATGGCGTTTGACATTCAATCAGTTAAGGCAAGAGAAACCATTTATATTAGGGCTGATGGAAGCATCTACCCACTAGCAGCGCCTATTTCAACAGCTGACAAAGTCACCTATACCTTCACAGGTAGCATTAACGATTCCATTGTTGTTGAGAGGGACAATATTGTGGTCGATGGAATAGGCTACGTACTTCGAGGACTGGGAAACGGAAGCGGCATTGACTTATCATTCAGAAGTAACGTAACAATCAAAAATATAGAAATCGAACACTTTGACTACGGAATCTATCTTAATCATTCCACAAAGAATATCATAAATGGGAACATTATGACGGCAATCAACTTTGAAGCTGTTCGCCTTTATGAGTCCTCGAATAACAACATAACTGGAAATAACATAGCAACAAACGTTTGGGACGGAATTGTTCTTTACGGTTCTTCAAACAACGAAATAACCAAAAATAATTTAACAAGCAATTATGATGGCCTTCGCCTCTACGAGTCTTTAAACACTAGCATAGCCGAAAATGTCATAACGAACAATTACCATGGTATCTTTCTTGCTTTTTCTTTAAACAACACCATCGTTAAAAATAACATAACAGCAAACAATGGGAACGGTATCAGCCTCTACTGGTCTTCGAACGAAAACAGGATAGTGGAAAACCACATAGCGGCAAATAGCTGGTGTGGTCTGCGTCTTAACGAGTCTTCAAACAATTTGATCTACCACAACAATTTCGTGGACAATGCATATCAAATAGATACTCTCAACTCTGTAAATGTTTGGGATGGTGGTTATCCGTCTGGTGGAAACTACTGGAGCAATTCTATTAGCATTGACTTGTATGAGGGGGCTTATCAGAATGAAACTGGTAGTGACGGTATAGGCGACACACAATATACCATTGATGAAAATAATAGAGACAACTACCCGCTCATGGGTCTGTGCTACAATTTCGAATTGATGCTGGGTCGTGAAAGATATCATGTAGAAGTTGTAAGCAATTCGACGGTTTCAAATCTTATAATAGGCGTGGTGCTTGACCATTTCCCGCCCTATTTGCCATTCGGACAAATGTTCATTGAGTTCCGCGTCGAAGACACGTTAAATACTACGAAATTTTGCAGGGTAATTATTCCAAGGGCAGTGCTTAATGGTAGATACATCGTCTTAATCGACTATGAAGAAGTACCAGCGCATGAGCTTCCCGCCTCAAACAGCACACATGCTTACCTATACTTCATCTATGAACACACAAAACAAAAACATGATGTAATAATAATACCGGAGTTTTCAACAGCCATAATTCTGCCATTCTTCATGATTATGTCCATGCTCGCTGTTGTCTCTTCACGTGGAGGATTTTCTTGCGCGTCCGAGCAAAAGAAGCGAAGAGGGAAACCTGCGGTTTCCCATGAAGTTTTGGGGTTGGGATAACAATTTAATAACCAAAAGCAAAACTATGATCGTGAAAACTTATGCCTCATATGTTCAAACAAGTTTTAGAAAAAACTGTGACTGAAAAAGCTCCAGGTCCATCCCCGACATTTTCTGTATTCCATGTGCTACGCGCAATAGAACTCATCGCAGAGAAATCACCCGGACGCAGTAAACTGGCTGAATACCTAAATGTGGGGGAAGGTGCCATCCGTACCATAATAGGTCGATTAAAAGACGCTGGGTTGGTTGCCACTTCAAAAGCTGGATGCAGCCTCACAAATAAGGGCTTAAGGCTCTGGAAAGAATATAAATCGATCTTCAAGAAGGTTAAAATTGGAAAAAACGAGTTGACCCTTGCAGATTACAATTTTGCAATTTCAATCAAAAACCATGGGCATAAGGTTAAATCGGGCGTGGAGCAACGTGACGCAGCGGTAATGGCGGGTGCCAAAGGTGCAACCACAATAATGCTCAAGGAAAGTCGCTTGGTTATTCCATCAGTAAGCAACAATATAGCTAAGGATTTTCCAAAAGCAGCGAACCAAATAGTTAGACTTCTGGAACCAGAAGAGAACGACGCAATAGTAATCGGAAGCGCTGACAGTTTGG
>CAZADP010000150.1:0-3931 GCA_964483905.1 uncultured Candidatus Bathyarchaeia archaeon
CCATACAATTTAATAGCAACATGCTCCTAGTACTAATCGGATGGGATCATGGTTTTTCCCAAGGATTTTCTGTGGGGTGTATCTACAAGTGGATTTCAATTTGAGATGGGTGATCCAGCCGCAGAGAACATTGACTCCAACACGGACTGGTATGTCTGGGTTCATGACGCCGAAAATATAGAGACCGGTACAGTAAGTGGTGACCTACCTGAAAGAGGTGTAAACTACTGGAATCTGTATATGAGAGACCACGGGATTGCGGAGAGGCTTGGTCTAAACGCCTACAGAATAGGAATCGAGTGGAGCAGGATTTTTCCGAAAAGCACATTAATGATTAAAGTTGGAATCGAGAGAGCATCTGACGGAAACATCTCTAAGATAGACGTAGATGATTCAACCCTCAAAGGTCTCGAAGAAGCCGCCAATAGCGATGCTGTCAACCATTACAGAGCTGTGATAGAAGATTTACGGGCTAGAGACTTCAAGGTTTTCGTGTGCTTAAACCATTTCACTTTGCCACTATGGATCCATGACCCAATAACTGTTCGTGATACGAAACTGCGGAAAGGTCCAAGGGGATGGGTTGATGAAGAGACCATAGTTGAGTTCACAAAATATGCTGCATATATTGCGTGGAAACTAAGCGACGTTGTTGATAAATGGGCAACATTTAATGAGCCTATGGTAGTTTCTGAGACGGGTTACCTAGTGCCCCAGTCTGGTTTTCCACCAGCCATCAATAATTTCAACGCTTCCAAGAAGGCAGCACTACACTTGGTCATCGCACATGCACGCGCCTACGACGCCATCAAGAACATGGACACGGTGAAGGCAGATGAGGACAGCGTAAGCCCAGCAGATGTAGGGCTCATACATAACGTGATCCCAACAGTGCCCTTAAAGGCGGAAAGGGAGTCTGATGTTAGAGCAGCCGAGTTCGTAGATCGTATGCATAATCATTTCTTTCTACAATCCATTTGCAATGGGTGGTTGGATGAAAACTTCAACGGGGTGAAGGATAGTGGGGAAATGAAGAGTTACATTGAACAGCGCCTTGACTGGCTTGGCGTAAATTACTATACCAGATCGGTGATGACGGGAAGAAAATCAATACTGGCCAGACTATTCGCAGGGATACCTGTGATTCCAGAGATGCAGAAGAACTATGGCTTTCTCTGCGAGCCCAGCAGCCCATCCGCGGATAAAATGCCAACATCAGACTTCGGATGGGAAATCTACCCAGAAGGATTGATTGATGCCTTGAAAGCCATGAAGAGATATGAGAGACCACTCTACATAACAGAGAACGGGATAGCAGACGCAAAAGATGCGTCTAGACCCAAATTCATAAGCGATCACATAGATGTTCTAGATAGAGCCTCAAACGAGGAGAAGATCAACATCAAAGGATACTTCCACTGGTCAATAACGGATAATTATGAATGGGCTAAGGGCTTCAGCATGAAGTTCGGATTATACTCAGTTGACTTAGATACAAAAAAGCGGATTGAGAGGAAGAGCACCAAAACATATAAGAGGATAATAGAAAAAGAGAAATAACTTAGTCGCACACGGACTGGATCATGTGAGAATGAGACAAGGTGAATTTCAAACTTGTCTTAAAGTGTGCGCTGAGTGAATGGAAGGGATAAGCCGTCAAAAAGAAAACAAGAGAAATCGTGGCGCTTATTCTCAACTTTTGGCCCGGATTGGGATTTTACTTTTCAGGAACAGTGCACCACTTAAGGTGGCTACAGTTTTTGGGACTTGGGCTAGTTGTAGCTTTTCTGCTAATAATCACAATTGGTATAGCTAGTGTTATTCCCCATCCTCTGACTAATTATCATTTTACGGCATCAGAGTTGGTTCTTCCATTAGTAGTTGCCCTATTTTTTGGCATTCTTGGCGCTGGTGTGGAACGCGAAATGGCTGAAAACAAGGAATAGACCATGAGTGAAAGGAAGGAGCCACATCATCGGGTGAAATGACATTCCTTGTTCACTGAACTTCCTTTACGAGGCGCTGACATATCTTACAGGCCTCTATAACATGAAGACCTTTCTCTGTTGTCGTCCAGCTCCCTGATTCTTCCTGTATAAAGCCTGCCTTCTCTAGAGCTTTTAGGTATTGCTCAAGTTGCGTGTAACTTAATTTGGCCTTATACATTATATTCGTCTTCGCTATTCCATTCTTGGCGATTTTCAAAATATCCATGATTATGTCGTGTCGGGCTCTCCTACGAGGACCTTTAGTTCCGCTGGGATGTACTATTTGATGCTCAATCTCTTTTAGTTTCCTTCTCATAATTAACCCTTTAAGCAAAACGTTCTCTTTGTTCCAAATAAATAGTTTTGCAAGGCTCAAAGTGTTAAACTGCCTTCTTACACTTGCGTTCTCCAGTTGTGCTTTTATATTCATTCTTCGGGTTTGAAACTCTCATTAAACAATGTTAAAATGATTGACACCAACATGACAAAGAGATATTTATCTTAGTCTTCTACCGATTTATCCAGGGAGAAAGGAGAGGGGAAAACTTCCTGCGTCGAGGAATCTTCTATAGCCAATGTGCGGAATTAGGCATAGAAGATTCTTCCACAAGCTATTTTTGGAAGCCCACACGAATTTTCATGGGAAAGATGGCAAGAGAAGAAAGGAGAAAGGAAAAGGGAGAATAATCCCCTGAAACTATTTTTCTGCCATCCTTCCCAATGTGGTAGTTTGTTGCATCTGCTTTTAAATTTTTTGTGAACTTCGGATTTGACCTCCAAGCGCGCTCCCTCAAGCGTCTTCAGCCGCGCATCCGCCTAGAGTTCGACTCCGTTTGCCCATCAGGGAAATTGATTCTCGGAAGGCATATGAAGTCAATAGGGGGTTAAATCTAAACTAGGAGAAGAAGGAATGAGCTATGAGCGAGAAGGAAGAGTTCCCCAAATTAGCTTCTAGTGGAAAGTGCTCAATATGTGGCGGAAAACCTGAAAGGATACTAGGTGCTTAGGGAGGTATTACTTTGGATCCAAGCAAGCGCAAACATTTTGAGATGATGATGTGGAGGTTTTCTTCCTTCACTTCAAACATCTCTGCATTAAGATGTGAAAATTGCAGCATAATGATTTTTGATTATGGCGATGATGTGCGAACGCCCGGGAGCTTTATTAAAAATGTGTCAAATGCGGTAAGGGAATTCCCATAACCTCAGAAGAGTGCCAATACTGTGGAGCAAGACAAAAGGGAGATTAAGTCATCAGTGAAGTTCTCTACACAAAAAATTCCGCAGAAAAAGTCTATGGTTCATCATTCGTTTTAGTTTGATTTTTGCCTGGATCCAACCTTTTAAAGATATGCCGAGAACCTAAAGGTAAAACAACTTTAATTCCCTTTTAATGGGATTTGTTATTGACTCCGAGTAAAGCTCGCGCGTTAAGGAAGAGGAACTGCCGCCCATACGGGTAGCCAGACAGAAATGCACAGTTGATGTGGATGCAAACAAATGTGCTGAGGATGATGCATATTGGGCTTAACGCCGAAGTGACCGTTAATATGCGAGAAAATGGCGCCGGCTAGCCAAGGAGCTGTTTGATTTTCTACTCATTTCCTTTCTCAGAAATAGTGTCGATGATAGCTTCGATTTTTTCAATAACTTCTTTAGTATTTTGGAGAAGCTCTTCCGCTTTAGGTCTGTCATAGTATTCTGAGGGTGTTACAAAGGTGCCTTTCTCGTCTTTTACGGGATATTTTGCTCTGATGATGTGTTCCTCCATGATCTTAAGTTTCTCTAATACTTGTCCACATCTGATTCTAGTTCTTTTGGTTTAGGTATGATTTTGAGCACATACCAGTTTCTGTGTTTCTTGCTTGGTTTCGATCCTAAACCCAGTATTAGAGCTGAAGCGGAGTTTTCGGCGCACAAAGCGCTGAACAAGGCGCAACTGTC
>CAZADP010000151.1:0-3890 GCA_964483905.1 uncultured Candidatus Bathyarchaeia archaeon
TTCAAGGAAGAACCAGAAATAACATTTCTACGCAGACTCAGACCTACCCAAAGCGAGTTAGGCCAAATAGATCCAGCAGCATACTTTGAATTTCAAAAAGGAGTGAAAATTCTTTACGAGGCAAATAGGACAACTTCATGCCTTGTAGAGATGGATGAAGAACCACCCCACCCATTAAACATCGAGGCAGTTGAAATAGCTTTAACAGTGGCCATGATGGTGAATGCTAAACCTGTCGACGAAATTCATGTGATGCGCAAAACAGTGATAGACGGGTCGAACACCACAGGCTTCCAAAGAACATGTGTAGTTGCCTTAAATGGCGAAATCAAAGTTGGAGAAAAGAACATTCCAATTCAACATGTTAGCCTAGAGGAGGACGCCGCAAGAAAGACTGGCGAAGGACAAAGCGACACAATACGCTATCGCATAGACCGTCTAGGCATACCATTAATAGAAGTTGCAACCGCACCAGTCATAAATTCACCAAAGGAAACGCAAGAGGTTGCTTTCGCAATCGGAAGGATATTGAGGACCACAGGGAGAGTTATGCGTGGTCTAGGGACAATCCGCCAAGACCTTAACATATCAATCCCTAAAGGCGCACTGACAGAAATTAAGGGAGTTCAGGAACTTGAAGTAGTCTCACTTGTTGTAGAATATGAAGTCCAACGCCAATTAAACCTTTTAAACATAAGCGAAGAATTAACGAAAAGCGGCGCGAAAGAAGAAGAAATTAGACAAGAGTTTTTCGATGTGACAAACATTTTCAACCAAACGAAGTGCAAAGTCATCCGAAAAGCCTTAGATAAAAATCAACCAGTCCTAGCTGTAAAACTCCCAAAATTCAAAGGCTTTCTAAAAAGGGAGCTTATGCCAAATTTCCATCTCGGAACAGAAATGGCTGATAGAGCCCGTTTCTGGGGAAGAGTTGGCGGAATATTCCACACGGATGAGATGCCAGCTTACGGAATAACAACAGAAGAGATTGAAGAATTAAAAAAAGCCGTCAAAGCTGAAGAGCATGATGCCATAGTGTTCGTTGCAGACAATATGGGCAACGCCAAAGATGCACTAAAAGCAGTTGCAGAGAGAGCACGAGAAGCCATAAAAGGCATCCCGGAAGAAACGCGAGGATCAAATCCCGACGGAACAACACGTTACATGAGACCTAGACCTGGAGCAGCGAGAATGTATCCTGAAACAGACATGCCGCCAACAAGGATACCAGAAGATTACATAAAAAGGATTAGTTCAGGTTTGCCAGAGCCACCAGAGAAGAAACTTCAACGTCTTATGAAAGACTACAAGCTAAATCAGAAATTGGTCAAGCAGATTCTGGATTCCGAATATGATGAGTTATTTGAGACTATTGTGAAGGAGAGCCGGGTTTCACCAACCACGGTTGCTGTGTTCTTAACTGAAACACTAAAAGCCTTGAAACGCGAGGGTATCCAAGTAGAAAGAGTTCCAGAAAACCAAATAAGAGAAATCTTTAGAAGCCTAAGCGCAGGAAAAACAACAAAAGAAGCAATACCAGAAATCTTCACTTGGCTCTCAAAACATGAAGACAAAGAAGTGCAGGAAGCCATCGACAGCATCGGTTTGAAGATCCTGACACAGGAAGAGCTTCAGAAAATCATTGATCGCGCAATTGAAAATAACAGGAAATTTGTCGAGGAACGAGGGGCAAAAGCCTTCAGTCTCCTGATGGGTGTGGTCATGAAGGAAGTGCGGGGCAAGGTAAACGCTGACGCGGTCAGCGAACTACTTAGGAAGAAATTAGAGCAAATATCTCCATCTGCTTGACCACATATTTTTGTTTGAGTTTAATTATCCTTTCTGTAAAACAGACTTGTTTGTCTTTCAGCAGTGATTGATGAAATTGGGAGCTTCAGTTTTGTCCGGCCTTCAGACTTAGGCGTCTATATTCTGATTTTGCAAGCTCGAAGCTCCTTCCAACAACAAGTGCAACAAAATAATAGTGCAGTCAGCAAACAATAACATAGAAAAAATCATACACACATTTGAAAAGGCTCACATATTGGTATCATCTGTCGTGCAACCATGATTTATCTCTCTCATATATAATAGCGGAAAGTCTTAAAAAGACATTGAGATGTAAATAGGTAAACGGGATACCTATGTTAAAGGGATCTCGTGGTGCAATAAAAACTGTCTATGTGGTGATTTTGGCGGTTATCATTACCGGGGCTGTTGTTGGCGCTGCAACATGGTATATTACGAGACCTGCGAAGGCTAATGTGGTTGAGATCTACCATTGGTGGACTTCTGGTGGGGAAAAGGCGGCTATCGGTGCGCTGGTTGATGTTTTCAAAGCGAAATATACTGATGTAGGTGTAATTCAAAGTCCTGTGGCAGGCGGTGCGGGATATGTTATGAAGGCGCTTATGAAGTCACTTGTGCTTGCAGGAGAAGCACCGGATGCATTTCAATTGCACGCAGGTTACGAAATGAAACCCTACGTGGACGGAGGCTATCTTGACCCGATAAACGATCTCTGGAGCGGAGAAGGCTGGGAAACCGCGTTTCCGACCGTAGTAAAGGACATGGTTAAATTCGGCGCAAACTATTATGCCGTTCCTGTAAACATTCATAGAGTAAATGTAGTATGGTACAATAAACGGGTTCTAGACTCAAACGGAATCTCAGCTAACATTACGACTTGGGATGAATTCTTCGCAGCATGTGACAAACTCGTCGGTAAAGTGGTGTCACCGATCTCACTTGGAGACCAGGGAAAGTGGGCGGCAACTCATGTTTTGGAGCAAATTATAGCAAGCGAGGGAATCGGTTTTTACGAGGATTTCGTAAATGGTAAAGTAAGATCAGCGACAAATACAACGCTTCAAGACGCATTGACGAAATTCGCCAAATACTTAAGCTATGTTAATGCGAATCATGCATCTTTAACTTGGGACGGAGCCACGGCGATGGTGATTAGAAACGAATCAGCGTTTAACATAATGGGGGACTGGGCTAACGGAGAATTTCTGGTGGCAAATAAGACCTATGGCATAGACTACGGAACATTCGCAGTTCCTGGAACCGGGAACATGTACGGACTATGCATAGACTGCTTCGAGCATCCGAAAGGAGTGAAGCATCCGGAGAACTCCATCAGTTGGTTAAGAGTTGTTGGGTCAAAGGCTGGACAGGATGCATTCAATCCAATAAAAGGTTCAATATCAGCGCGTACCGACGCGAACACAACGAAATATGGACCATACCAGCGGACGGCTATAGCAAACTTCACAACAGTGACATACATGTATCCAAGCGTGGTTCATGGAAGTGGCATGCCGGAGGCATTCACTGCAGAACTTGACGATATAATCTCCGCCTTCGTTGACACCAAAAATGTGAGCGCTGCAGCTACAGATCTAACCAAAGCCGTTACCGATGCAAGCGCCGACTTTACCAAAGTTTGGAAACTGCATTAGAAAATTCCCCCTATTTTTTTACCAATATTTTTATTTAATAACATCTTTATATGAAGCTTGACACGTTATCTAAAATAGAAGGTGAAATTCACTGAAGGAAAGCGCAGTTGCCCTTCTTATCTTGTTACCATCCGTCTTATTGGTAGGTTACTTCGTCTACGTCAGCATCGGATGGAATGTTGTTGTCTCGCTTTCAAATTGGGAGGGACTTGAGCCTAGGTATACCATTGTAGGATTCCGCCGCTATGCAGAGCTTTTCTACGATCCAGTATTTTGGATCTCGTTAAAGAACAATCTGCTTTTAATATTATTGTTTGTACCCTCCAGCATTCTTCTAGGTCTTTTTCTTGCAATTTTACTGGATATGAAAGTCAAGCGGGAGGGCGTTTTTAGAACCATATATCTCTTACCCTTTGCTCTCTCATT
>CAZADP010000152.1:0-3875 GCA_964483905.1 uncultured Candidatus Bathyarchaeia archaeon
GAGTTTAGAACTTCAAGGTTTGGAAACTTTCTTGCAGCCCTTTCCTCAGCAATCAGCCTCAAGCTTTTAGCGGGCTTGAACTTTTTAACACCCATGCGCTTCGGTCTTCTTCCAGCTTTCGGCCGTGGCTTTCTTAATCCTCCCCTTCTAACTCGGACACGAACCATCACGAAGCCTTGTTTTGCCTTATAGCCCAACTTTCTCGCTCTGTCCAAGCGTGTGGGTCTCTCTAAGCGGAATATTGCTGGCTGCTTACGCCACTCTATCAGTCTTCGGCGCATCAGCTCATCTACGAAGGACTTTTCCGGCTTCGCCCATGCCTCAGCAATGTATTTGTACGCCATTTTCGACTCATCCGTTTAGTTTACGGTTCAGCCTATACGGCTACATCCCAGCGGACATTCATCCGCCAGCAGCTCTGATTCATAGTCAGGCCACAAAATAAACTTTTCCAGATCATAAAGTCAAATTTACTTGTTTTTAAGTTCTGCCTTAGTAACCAGAAAATAGCCGCTTTGATTTTCCCAAACTCTTTCCGCTTCAACAATTCGTATTCTTTTGTTGAAGAATTGCGCGTCAAGAACAAGAGTCTCGTACTCGCCTCCTTCGCCAACGAGAGAAATGCCATATCGCTTATTCAGCTCCATTAACGCTTCAACAGCACCTTCATCAATTTTCCTTCCAAGCCATTCCTTGCTGAAACCGTAAGCATAAACTCCAGTCATTATAACCTCGAATTTAAGATCCAAGATTTGCTTCATAACATTAAGGGGATTTTCTTGCCAAAGTGGCGTTATACACTCGAGCTCTAGCTGCCTGCAGATTCTCTCTATTCTTCCTCTCTGATAGTTTGAGGCTATCGCTCCAGAAACTACGCCTTCAACATCAAGCTTTTCAATCAAACTTTTGAGGTCTTCAACTTCCTTTTCCCTCACTCCAGAAGTTTCGGCCTTAACAAGCGGAATCCCAATAGCCTCAGCAAATAAGTCCACCAAGCGTATGTTTGGGTAATGAAACATCCAGCTGTCCTCCCTCATGGGAATCATAGCAACCAAACACGTCACCTCATGGCCTTCTTCCGAGATGCGGTAGAGTGCTAGAGTAGAGTCCTTTCCACCAGTTGCCAAAACTGCAACCCGCATAACCCCTACGCACCCACAGCCCCAGCACACCAAATCAAAAATAAAAACTTAACCAACAAAAATATTGGCAGCCAAGGGTTCACCAACAAGAAACAATCATCCAGCTAATCCAACGATTACAAAAGAAGTTTTGACGCTGCCTCACTGAACAGAGCCTCTGTTTGCGCCCGCCACTTTCCAAAACTTTCAGGAGTTTCTGGATAGTTTCTATAGTGGTGCTTAACCCGCCTCATAAAGTTAACCGTAAGCCTAAGCTTATTCAGGAATTGCACCCTCTTCAAACCTCTGAAAACCCGCCGAACAGTTTCAGTAACCTCTAGATGAAAATCCTCGCCTAAACTAGCCTTTAAAACGTCCTCTTCAGTCAAGAGTTTGTATCTCATCCCATAGTTCAAATCCTCATCTTCAGATTCCAAGAGCAATATACGAAAAACATCAAGTCCAGCCTGCTTGACCCCATACATCTCCATATATTTCTTGTTGTATGGCCATAACAACTTTCGACTGACATCACCGCTTTCCATGGCTTCAACTATTGTTTTTCCAGCAAGGTATCCGCTCAGCATCGAAGGCCCAATTCCGCCACCATGGATTGGGTTTACTAAGCATGCCGCATCGCCAAGGATAGCAACCCCATTTCCAACCATATTATTTAATGGCCTTCGTGCCGGGTCATACCAAGAGCCGCCATCCAGA
Source organism: uncultured Candidatus Bathyarchaeia archaeon (assembly GCA_964483905.1). Lineage (GTDB taxonomy): Archaea > Thermoproteota > Bathyarchaeia > Bathyarchaeales > Bathycorpusculaceae > CAZADP01. Next base: position 1,839 of record CAZADP010000152.1, read on the forward strand.
AGTAATGAGCCCTCAAAAAGCGGCTTAGTCAAGATGTGTTTGTAGAATTGATTTTTTGGATTTGGAAACTTGTTCCGCATACAAATTCCCAAACCAACATTGACCTTCGCTCCGCCCTTAGGGAAAATCCAGGAGTAGCCCCCAGGAGTTATTTTTTGGTTTAGATAAATCTCACAGTAATTCACATTTTCACTTTCTTGCCTGAGCTGCCTGATTTCCCGATAACAAGCCTCAACATCCTCATTCAAGACCTCGTTTTCGATTCCCATTTCTTTAGGAAGCTTTCGCCTAATCACTGCCAGAAAACCGCTAGCGTCTAAGACAACCTTTCCCTTTAATCTAATATTCTCGCCAGTTTTCAGGTTCTTAGCTGAAACCCCTGTTACAAATTTTTTCTCAATCACTGGCTCCAAACACTGGGTCGAATCTAAAAGAACGGCGCCCTCAGCAAGGGCCTTATTCAGCAGCCATTGCCCAAAAAGACGCCTATTCAACAAATAACCTACAAAATCCTCATCCCTAACAGTGAAAACTGTTGTCAAATCCGGCGAATAAATCTTAATGCCTTCAATTCTCTTATCCAATTCGCCGTGCTGCGGTTTTTCTAAACTCAAACGTTTAAGGTGATGCTCTCCTAGGGCATCCCCGCAGATTTTTTCTCCAATCTCCTCCCTTCTTTTCCTATCAATCAAGCAGACCCTTAAGCCCTTTTCAGCTGTTGTCTTCGCAGCTAGGCAACCTGCAGTTCCAGCCCCAACCACAATTACATCAAATTTCTCCATGACTCAGCCTCTGACATTCTAGTTTTGCTTGATTATTTGCTCATAAGTTTTACTTCATTTTTTCGTAACTCAATAAGGATTTCTCTTTTTCCTCACGGTTTCGAAAATAATACGCTTGAAGATTCTCTATTCCCTCGATAAGTTTAAACCTGTCGATAACAAGTCCGGTCGATAACAAGTCCGGAAGGCAAAATGAATGTTAAGCTGCAAAAATGGATTCTCCATCTCGATTAGCAATTCATAATTGTTAATTATACTCTTGACTAACCATGGAAAATCAAGTAAACCAAAAATGAAAGGCGTGTCCAAAAATGATGAAAAAAGAAGCAGTCAAGAAAAACATCCAATATATCATTGATTTGACGAAGATTGATGGAGATGGAGCTTTTCAATGTCCGAAGTGTGGAACTACAATATCCCCAGACGACGAAACAGAGGAAGTCTACCAAATAGTCGAAACAAGAGTCAAGGATGATGAGCTCGCAGAACTGATTTTAATGTGTCATAAATGCGGAAGCACGATAAAACTTGTAGGTTTTCTGACACTACCAGAGAGCTAAACCAGCGAAAAATCGTTTCGAGCTTCTTTTACTTTTCAAGTCTTCTACTTATAACAGTGAAAACTAACCATAATATTATCGCGTAGAAAATGCCATTGAAGACCGCACTTAAATATTTGACATATTCGCTCATCACCACTCCAATCAGTCCTGAGAGAACGTTCCCCGGAAACATCGGCGAAGGAATCAACAGGGATGCAAATGTGAACATCAAAAAGAAAACTATGAGGATGGACACTTCCCTCATCTTGAATTACCTTTAAGATAAATGTGCGTTGCTTTTGTGGTGTATTTTGGTCTAAGAGTATATAATATCGCAATATTTAATAAATCTTATTGTTCACCATTCTAACACAAATACAAGTAGCCAACCCACACACCACTTTAACCAGCGAAAAGCTCAAGAAAAATGAAAATCAGATAATGCAGGAACGATGAGAGCACAAAAATTACCACCAAAACAACTGCCAAGAGTTTTCTACTGGTTGACAAACTGGAAACATCATCTAAAGGACCTGGATGCTTATACATGGACATGAACATAACAAAAATAGCCATGGGAAAACTTACAAAAATCAAAGAGATTATAGAGAGCACTGTCAGGACCGCTCGAGTTTTCTCACCAAACAAAGACCGTGCAACATGACCGCCATCAAGCATTGCAGCTGGCAACAAGTTGAGCATGGTAACTAACA
>CAZADP010000153.1:0-3846 GCA_964483905.1 uncultured Candidatus Bathyarchaeia archaeon
TAGAGCTCTCAAAAGTCATAAGGGAATCCATTGAACCATCAATTTTCCTCGAATATTATCCACGAACAGCCATAGATATCTTCATTGAAGTCTTGCAAGCTGATGGCGGAACAAGATGCGCTAGTATAACAGCGGCATCTTTGTCTCTGGCAGATGCCGGTATTCCAATGAGGGATTTAGTGGTTGCATGTGCAGCTGGAAAGGTTGACGACACTGTAGTATTGGATTTGATGGACACGGAAGATAAAATAGGAACAGCTGATGTTCCAGTGGCTTTAATGCCGAATTTGAATGCTATAACATTGCTCCAGATGGATGGAATATTAACCTTGGAAGAATTTGAGAACGCTGTGAACCTAGCCATTGAAGGATGTAGAAAAATCTACGCCTTGCAGAAGGAAGCGCTAAAAACTAAGTATATAGACGTTAAGGAGGTTGAAGAGTAATGGCTTCAGTGATCACGCGTGTTAAGCAGAAACAGATTGCACAGTTGATCACAAAAGGGAAACGTTTGGATGGTAGGGACCTTACAGACTATCGCGAAATAAAGGTTGAGCAGGGAATTATCGAACGTGCAGAAGGCTCGGCAAGAGTGCTTCTTGGAAAGACGGAAGTTATGGTTGGGACGAAAATCGAGTTTGGCGAGCCGTTTCCAGACACACCTAACGAAGGGGTCTTGACAGTAAACGCTGAACTTGTGCCCTTGGCCTCATCAACCTTTGAACCTGGACCGCCTGACGAGAACTCTATAGAACTTGCCAGAATTGTTGACAGAGGCATAAGGGAGTCGAAAGCCATTGATTTAGAGAAATTGTGCATCGAGCCTGAAAAGAAGGTGTTTGTCGTCTTTGTGGATGTTTATGTACTTAATCACGATGGAAACTTAATAGATGCCTCGGCTCTCGCCGCCTTAGCTGCCTTACTCAACACGAAAATGCCCAACTACGAAATTAAAGAAGGCGAAGTTAAAATCAAGCCAGGCCATACTCCACTTCCGATAAGAAGGCATCCAATAGCAGTTACCTTCGCCAAGATAAATGACAAACTCGTTGTCGACCCGTGGCTGGAAGAGGAACAGGTGATGGATGCCAGAGTCACTATAACAATTGATGACGATAGTAACGTGTGCGCAATACAAAAAGGCGGCAGCGGGTACTTCACACCTAACCAAGTGTTAGAAGCCGCCAAGATGGCTGCAGAAAAGGCAGAAGAAATACGCAAGAAACTAGAGTCGTGAAGGCTCGATGGGAAAGAGAACCAGAAAAGTAGGGGCAACACGTGGGCTAGGACCACGTTATGGGGCCACTGTCAGAAAGCGCTACATCAAGGTAGTTACAGAAATGAAAAAGTCTCACAGATGTCCGCAGTGCGGGTTTTCGCGGGTCAAAAGAGTAAGCGTAGGCGTTTGGAGATGCAGGAAGTGTGGGTTAACATTTGCGGGTGGAGCATACACTCCGACTACAAAGCTTGGGATAGTAGCAGGGCGAGTAGCCAAAGGAGCACCCATAGAAGAAGCAGTTAAAACGGAAGAAGAAACTGAGTAGCGTTCCCCGATTCTGAGTGTTTTAAATATTGACGTCGAGACCGCATATTTTGTTAACCATGTCTCGAGAGCCCATACAAAGCACGGGAACCTTTTGCACAAACCTTCCCTACACCATATAAAAGATCAAAAGAATTACCCGCGGCAGACTGAGCCTTGAAGGAGTAGCGGAAAAAGCCGTTGAGGTCTATTTGAAGAATGTGATAGTTGTTGATAGATGGAAAGCTGGGTTAGGGAAGATACAGCTTTTCAGTTTAAGTCGAGAGGTTTTGGAGCCCACTTTGCCAATAATTTGTGTGGGAGATGTAAAATTCCGAAAGGATTTCGAGGAAAAAACGAACAAGGGCAAAAAGATAAAATCCATGGCAATTGTAACTTCGACAAAGGAAACCTTAGAGATTGAGAAACTTGAAAATGCTTTGTCGTGTTGTTTCGGCGTTTCTGTTCTTTCGCTTGAAGAAGCGGTTGGTGACAAATACGATGCTGTCATGCAGATTGTATCCGGTCCATCAAACCGCGAGAGCATTATGTTTAGGCTTGTTTCCGAATTGGTTGAGGTTGGTCCTTGCATAGGAATATCGCATCTACTTTGGGAGCTATAATGATGGGGGCGAAGGCTGTCTTGCGTTTGAAGTTTCCTTCGGAAAAGCATTTGGACATAGTCTATGAGGCTTTACTGCCTGAGACCGAGAAGCCTGCAACTGTGCGCTCCAGAGCCTGTATAAAAAAGCATGGCGCCTTCTTGATTTTGAAAGTAGAGGCTAGAGATACAGTTGCTTTACGGGCAGCATTAAACGCTTATTTGAGATGGATAAATTCGACGACAAAGGTCTTAGAAGTCTTGGAAAATGTTTCCTAGATTTTAGATGCCAATTTTGAGGCTCGCCGTCTAACTTTAAACTGATATCGTCTATGGTTTCCACGTAGAGTAATTATGCCGACGGGAGTGTCTGACGAGGTTTAAATCCAGTACATAGGTTACCATTGTGAAGAGTGAATTGTTGGAGAATTTTCGATCGTCAAAAAGATGGGCCCGTTCAATTTTTGGCATGCCAAAAATGTTTGAGGCTACATAGGCTATTCTATGAGGTTTTAAACCATATATCTTGCTCAGTCATGAGATTTTCACTACAGTTGATGTTTGAGAAAATGCTTAATTAATGGATGTGCTTATTGCTGTGCAGAATGGAAGGGTAAAAGGTGAGTGAAGAAATCTCGAAGCTTCCACCCCAAGTTCAAGAACGCCTTCTCAGGCTTCAGCAGCTTCAACAGACACTCCAGACGGTCCTGGCCCAGAAGCAGCAGGTAGAAATTGAACTGACAGAAATTGAGCAAGCCTTAAGCGAGTTGCAGAAGATGACTGACGATGCGGTCATATACAAAGCTATTGGCTCACTTCTGGTAAAGTCAGAAAGAGCCAAAATAACGACGGATCTAAATGAACGAAAGGAACTTCTCAACACACGAGCAACCATCTTAGGGAAACAAGAGGAACGCCTGCGTAGTCAACTCAAGGACTTGCAGTCTAAACTTCAACAGGACCTAGGTCCAGTTTCTCCATCCTAGCCGCAGCCGATCTTAGGTGAAAATTGTGGAAGAGCTACGCCTACGAGAGTTAACCAGCGAGCAAATGGGAAAATTGTGCTCGATTGCCGAGCAAGCCGTCAGAGAATATATTCTATCTAAAGTTCCTTCAAAAAGGATAGAAACACTAAACATAAGCGTGGAGGCCGAAGGTGCAAAACCTGTGACACTGAGAGTCGACATGGACATCGTGGTGTCGCCACTTATGAAAGACTTTGATGTGCAAAAGCTCGTTGATGAAGCTGTGGAGGGGGCCTTCGACTCGGCTGAAAAGTACTTGAGGGGACTAACGTGTCATTTACAGAAATAGCCAGACTTCTAGATGAATCAAACGCTAAACTCGTTGTTCTACTGTGCCATCATAACGCAGACCCCGATGCAATCTGTTCAGCTTACTCCTTCTCGAGCTTGTTAAAACATCTAAGACCGAAAATTGAAGTCGAAATCGGAGCAGCTCAGGGAATAAGTCGACTTTCAAAACATCTACTTAAATATTTGCCAATAGATGCGAAAACACAGCCTAGCGTTGAAAAAGCAGACGCCATAGTGCTTCTGGACACTAACACAGTTCAGCAATTGGATAATCTGGCTGAAAAAGTGAAAGCTTCAAAGGCACCAGTGATAGTGATTGACCATCACGCTGTCCACCCGGAAACAGGGCAGGTAGCAAAAATCTGTGTAACCGACGAAGAAACGTCATCAACGTGTGAAATTGTCTA
>CAZADP010000154.1:0-3823 GCA_964483905.1 uncultured Candidatus Bathyarchaeia archaeon
TGTGAAAAGAAGAGTTTTCTTTGCAGTTGAAGGTGAAGCTTGCCAGTGTGTTTCGCTATTCTCTGCAGCAACTCTTCGGGTAAGGATTGGGTGCCGAACTCGAGAATCAAACGTTCATAGTCAACCTTGCCCCTAACTTCCCATGGAGTAACAACCATCTCGTTTTTATCTTCGCCAACCAATCGAGATGCCGCCTATACATGTTAGCTCCTTATACAATTCATAAAAAAGTATTAAATCTTGTGTGAACAAACTGAAACAACATCTGCGAAACCAGAATAAACTTCAAAAAGCTTAAACATTACTGCTTAATTATTCATCTTGGGGAATGCGTTGGACTGGCATTAACCCTCTTTAAAAATTTCTCGGATTTTTTAGTTGACTCTCTAAAACAATACTCTTCTTGCATCAAAGGAGGAAGAGCTTTTGCTGTCAAATTCGGACAACAAAACAGTGCTTGATCCTTTCGGGACAAGTTTGGTCACAGACTACGAACGGCTGTACAATGAATTTGGAATTGAGCCATTTCAACCACAGCTACCAAAAGTGCCTGACCCATCCTTTTACATGAGGCGTGGAATAATCTTTGGGCACAGAGACTTTGACAAGATATTAAATGCTTTGCAAAAACATGAAAAATTCGCTGTTTTGAGCGGTATAAAACCCACTGGTGAGTTCCATTTGGGTACTCTCATGACTGCTAAGGAAATTATTTACTTTCAACAACGCGGCGCCCAAACATTCTATTGTATTGCTGACATAGAAGCGTACGAAGATAACAAAATTCCGTTCGAGAAAAGCGAGAAAATAGCGGTGGACAACGTTGCAGATTTGCTGGCTCTTGGACTAGATCCCAAACAAGCGTATATTTATAGACAATCCAAGGAAAACAAAGTAAAGGACTTGGCCATAATTTTTGGAAGAGCCGTAACGTTGGCTACTATGAAAGCGATTTATGGCGAACGTCACATCGGTCTATACCTGTCGGCCTTAATTCAGGCTGGGGACATTCTCCTACCCCAGCTGGAATGTTTTGGCGGACCCAAGCCTACCGTTGTTCCTGTTGGAGTCGACCAAGAGCCGCATATTCGTTTTACAAGGGATATTGCTCAGACATTCCATAAGAAATATGGTTTCATCCCTCCATCCTCCACCTATCACAAGCTTATGAAAGGTTTGGATGGTTCTCCGAAGATGAGCAAGCGGCAAATGAACTATTTCACTTTACACGACAAACCAGAAACAATCGCGGAGAGAATATCCAACGCGTTTACGGGCGGAAGACCAACTATTAAAGAGCAATGTGAACTCGGTGGAACTCCAGAAATCTGTCCTGTGTATGAGATTTGCACATTCCACTTTGTAGAAGATGATAACGCGATCATAACAACTTATCAAGATTGCAAAGCCGGGAAGCTGTTATGCGGAGAACACAAAAAGCAGGTAATTAACATAGTACTAAGATTCGTTAATGAACATAAGCGGAAAAAGAAGAAATTCTTCAATAAGGCGCGAGAAATTCTCCAGATAGAGCAAGAACGAACGAAATAAACCATATATAACTCTTGTGCATTTTTCATTATTGTGGTGAAGTGATGCCTCGCCAATTTACGTAAAGCGGCGCCCCTTTTCTAAACGAAGACCAACTAAGAACATGCATACTTTTATTAAAATCAGCACAACTACATTACCAAACTTAGCCTGCTCTGTTAACGAAGGGAAAATCCATGGTTGAGCTTAGAGAGCATGAGCGTAAAAGCCTTCTAGCCATAGAAAGACTAGGCGGAAAGGCCTCAGTGAGACAGCTAATGGATGAAAGCGGATTGTCTGATGCAGCAATAATGCGTGCCGCTTTGACATTGCAAGAGAAAAAGCTTGTGAAAATGGAAGAGAGAAAACAAACTATTGCGAAGCTCAACGACGAAGGAAAACTCTACGCTGAAAAGCTGCTACCTGAACGCAGAATTTTAGAGGCGCTCTATGACAAGGGCGGTGAAGCGTTAATATCGAACATTCCGCGGGAAGTGGACGTTCCCTCTGGTGCTGTACCTGTAGCGTTAGGCTGGCTCGTGCGGAAGAAGTGGGCTGTAATAAATCAAGAGAAGGGAACGATTGCTCTCACCCCATACTCCCAAGCTCAGAAACCTCCACAAGACGCTGACGAAAAACTTCTAGGGCTTCTAGCAGGAAGGGACACTGTGATCCTTGAAGAACTCGATAAGAGCCTGCAACAAGCTGTTGCCATACTGAAACGGCGCAAGCTGATCGAGACCAGAGAAAAGTCCGTGTATGAACTTCAGCTTACAAGAGAAGGCTGGAAATTAATTGAAAAAGGATTAAAGGTTGCAGAGGAAATCACTCAGCTAACGCCAGAACTTATCATGACAAAGAAATGGCGTGAAACAAAACTGAGAAAATTCGATGTAACTGCGCCTGGTCCCGTCGTTTATCCTGGCAAGATTCACCCGCTGCAACAGATTATCCAGCGCGCCCGTGAAATTTTCCTGGAAATGGGGTTCACGGAAATTCGCGGACCACTCGTTGAAACTGCCTTCTGGAATTTCGATGCTTTGTTCCAACCTCAAGACCATCCGGCTAGGGAGATGATGGACACTTTCTATTTGGCTAGTCCTGAGGCTGGAAAATTGCCTCCTAAAAATACAGTGAAGGCTGTTGCGAAGGTACATGAGAACGGTTGGATTACCGGCTCTAAAGGCTGGAGTTACAAGTGGGACCCTAAAGAGGCTAAAAGGCTTGTTTTGCGGACGCACACTACAGCTGAGACAATAAAATATCTTTCACGACACAAGAGGCCGCCTATAAAAGTTTTCTCTGTGGACAGGGTTTACCGAAATGAACAGCTCACATACAAAAACACTGCTGAGTTCCACCAAATCGAAGGCATAGTTGTTGACAAAAACGTGACCCTCAGAGACTTGATGGGAACATTGAAGACGTTCTATACAAAGTTTGGATTGAAGAAGATAGAGTTCTGGCCATGCTACTTCCCCTACACGGAACCCTCAGCTCAAGCTATGGTCTACCACCCAAAACTCAAGCGTTGGATCGAACTTTGCGGAATGGGTATGTTCAGGCCAGAGGTTTTGGCTCCTATGGGCATTAAGTGTCCAGTGCTAGCTTGGGGAGGTGGATTAGAGCGTCTGGCCATGATTGAACTTGGCTTGAATGATATTAGGCTGCTGTATGGTAACCGCCTAGAGTGGATTAGGAGGACACCTCTATGCCAGTGATCACGCTTTACAAAGGAAGATTCTCTCAATTTATGGGTAGAAAAATGACTGTTGAGGATATGACCAAGTGGTTGCCTTGGGTAGGCTTCGACATCGAGGAAATTGGCGAAGATTACGTGAAGGTTGAATATAATCCAAACCGCATCGACTTTTGCAGTTACGCCGGTGTGGCAAGGGCTCTAAAAGGCTTTATAGAGCAGGAAATGGGACTGCCAAAATACCAAGCTAACAAGCCGAAAACAACACTTATCATAGATGAGGCTGTTGCCGATGTCAGACCATTCATGCTTGCAGCCATAATCCGCAATATGGAACTTGATGAAGATTCAGTTGTTGAATTGATGGAGATACAGGAAGATCTCCATTGGGGTATTGGCAGAGACAGGAAAAAGGCGTCTATAGGCATCCACAACTTAGATGTGGTTAAACCGCCCTTTACCTTCACAGCAGTGGAACCTACAAGCGTAAAGTTTGTTCCTCTGGGCAAAACCGAGGAGATGACTCTGAAAGAAATTATGGAGAAACACGATAAGGGCGCAGCCTATAGGCATCTAATAGACTGGGCACCTAAA
>CAZADP010000155.1:0-3606 GCA_964483905.1 uncultured Candidatus Bathyarchaeia archaeon
GCTTTTGGAGGAAGGTTTCAAGCCGATAAGTTATGAGAAGAAGGTTGAACCTGGCTTTGTGGATGTTTATGGCGTAGATAAGAATGGAAAACTTGCTGTTGTTGAGATTAAACGTAAGACGGCTGGTAAGGATGCTGCGCTTCAGCTTGCCAAATACATCGATGCCATCAGAGGTAAGTCAAACCGTGAAGTACGAGGGATTTTGGCAGCACCTGATATTGGAAAGGATGTTCAAAGATTGCTAGTCACACTTGGATTAGAGTTTAAAAGTCTGGATCCGAGAAAGTGTGCGGAAGTTTTGAAAAGGGCTGAAACAAGAAAGCTGGAGACGTTTTTCAAGGAGGAAACCGGTTTGTGATTCGAAGAATTGTTCCATTGGCATTTGATAGTTTCGGCGTTCGTTCAATGGCAACATTCGTAGAAACGTATGACTCGAGAATTTTAATAGATCCTGGAGTTGCCTTGGCTCCTCTTCGCTATGGTTTAAGGCCTCATTTCTTGGAATGGAAAAGGCTTGATGAGACGTGGGAGAAGATAAACCGTTTTGCCGGAGAGGCGGATGTGCTGGTGGTGACTCATTACCATTATGACCATCACGACCCATACTATCCAGAACTGTATAGGGGCAAGACGGTATTTGTAAAGCATCATGCAGAAAACATAAACGCAAGTCAGAAAGAGAGAGCGGCTTTCTATCTTAGGGGAATAAAAGGACTGCCAAAAAAGCTGAGATTTGCAGACGGAAAAAGCTTCCGACTAGGCAAAACGTCCATAAGCTTCTCAAAGGCTGTTTATCACGGAACAGACCCGGGACTGGGATACGTGACAGAAATTAGCATAAAAAGCGGCGCTGAGAAGTTTCTGCACACATCTGATGTTGAAGGCCCGTCCCTCGAAGAACAGATAGGCTTTATCTTGAAAGAGAAGCCTGACGTTTTGTTTGTTGATGGTCCCATGACTTATTTGCTTGGGTATCGCTACTCGCATAGAAGTCTTGAAATATCCTGCAATAATCTTGCCCGAGCCGTGAAAGAAACAAGTGTTCATACTGTTGTTTTAGACCATCATTTTCTACGTGACTTGAATTACAAGGAGAAAATAGGGGCAGTGTATGATGCTGCTGAAGAACGCGCAGTGAATGTTGTCACCGCAGCTGAGTTCTTGGGAGTAAGAGTCGAAATGCTCGAGGCTTTGAGGAAGGAGCTGTATGCAAAATACGGTGAAAGGGATGTTAGAGCAAAAAGCGTGTAGTAAAAGAGTTAAGGGGTCTTCAAGGAAAAGTAAATTAGTAGGTCTGATGATCTAGCTTGAGGTTTTGTGTGTGAATATCTGGAAAGACATTCCGTCAGGCAATAAGCCACCTGAACTGCTTAACATGGTGGTTGAAGTTGTCATGGGTTCACGGGATAAGTATGAGTATAATCTTCAATGGGAAGCGTTTGTTCTAGACCGCATTATCCCGTCATCTGTTGTCTTTCCGGTTGACTATGGCTTTGTTCCGCAAACGTGGTTTGATGACAACGACCCGCTTGACATCATGGTGTTAAGCTATGAACCGCTTGAAGTTGGATGCGTAGTCAGGGTTAGGGTTATAGGAACATTGATAATAGAGGATGAAGAGGGGGAAGATCCTAAGATGTTGTCTGTGCTTGTTAATGATGCAAGATTTGAAGGGTATAGAGATATTACTGACGTTCATAAGCATAAACTCATAGAGATTCAGGAATTTTTTGAAACATATAAGCGGCTAGAACCACACAAATGGGTCAGATTCAAAGAGTGGAAAAATGCAGAAGATGCGATGAAAATTGTGAATTACGCCATCAAACGATTTAAGGAGCTCAATCTAACATGACTGTTTCTTATGCGATTGATATACGGCTAAAACAATAGTTGCTAACAATTCTTGAAATGCGATATTCTTAAATCGCCCTCCAGCCGTTCTCGTTATTACGGTTGAGGTTAAGCTGGCGCATGGAACTTGCGAAGGTACATAATCAGCTTCATCAGCGGCTTAATCATTCTTTCCTTAATGACTTGGCTAATCATGACCTTCGTTGGATATCCAGAGATTAACGATCTTCCGTTGTACACTTTTAGTACAGTTTTCCGAATTTTAGTTACTCTTCTGATTTCAATTGCCTGGGGAGTTTCCTTCGGCATATTGGCCGCCACAAACAAAGCGGCCTCTTTTATTCTTACCCCTTTTATAGACCTTTTACAGTCCATTCCGATACTTGGATATTTCCCGATGGTCATTGGTTTTCTGTTTGCATTAGGCCCGTTAGGCATTGAGCTTTCAGTAATTGTCTTGCTCTTCACATCTATGGCTTGGGCTATCTTCTTTGGTGTTGTAGGTGCTGTCCGAGGTATTCCAACAAATGTTGTCGAGTCGGCCAAAAGCTTTGGTTTAACAGGATGGCGCTACATTAGACACGTAGTGTTGCCTGCGATCAGCCCTGCAGTGGTTTCTGGAACAAACCTTGCCTGGTGTGATGGCTGGTTTTTTATGATTGCCGCTGAATATATCCAATACAAAGGTGATGTTGTAACCCCGCCCTCTGGCGGCTTGGGCTACCTTTTGGCAAAGACAGCCTACTTTTACAAGGATATGAATCTTGCAATAATCCTCCTAGTATTCATAACCTTCATTGTTGTATATTTCAACACTCTGACTTGGCATAGACTCATGGAACGAGCGAGTACAGGTACCTTTAAGCCAGTCTTCAGAATGGATCTTTCGGGTGTTGGAAAACTTGGAGTTGCAAGGGCAACTGGTTGGCTGCATTTTGGGAGACTTCACTGGCCAAAATCTTTTTCCATCGCTGCTCAGCGTTTGCGAAAATACAGTCACATCGAAAAGATTGTTGCTGCAGCTTTGGCTTTTTCGGTGGTTTTCTTCGTTCTATATAGGGTATTTGGCCAATTTCCTACATTAGCAGTAATTCGTGGAGGATTCAACGAGCCACCTGCAGAAGAACTTGTCCGATTGCCACTGTTAATCGGCTTAACCATGGGACGACTTGCAATAGCCTATGGAATTTCCCTCGTGGTCGCCATCAGCATGGGCGTTCTGGCTGCGGAGCACAAAAAATTCGCGACTGTGTTCTATCCTCTATTCGATATTGGGCAAGGAGTGCCTATTCTCGCATTATTTCCTGTTATTTTTCTTGGGCTAAGCGAACTCATTGGGATTCCGGGAATCGCTCTTGAACTTACTTGTATGACAATGCTGGTTCTCGACATGATATGGTACATGTTTTTAAACATTGTAAGTGCGGTGAAGAATATTCCTACTGAAATTAAGGAAGTTGGTCAAGTGTTTGGATTCAAAGGCTTGAAAAGGATAACGCACATAGTCATTCCATCTATATTGCCATCCATAGTAACAGGAAGCATACTTTCTTGGGGAACTGGATGGAACACCATCATATTTGCGGAATACATGCCATCAACTGAGCCAAGTGTGCCACCGCTTTCAGTTCCGGGTATAGGCTCGTTGCTGGATAAAGCAGGATATGAATATGGAAACACGGTCTTGCTCATTTTTATCCTTGGAATAATTGCAGCAATCGTGCTTTCTATGGAAGGATTTGTTTGGCGGCG
>CAZADP010000156.1:0-3572 GCA_964483905.1 uncultured Candidatus Bathyarchaeia archaeon
GTAGACAAGCTTAGCGTTGGGTATGGCTTCAGCCAAGATTGAACCGTTCTCAGGAGGCACGAGGATATCCTGTTTGCCATGTAAAATCAGAGTGGGCGCCTTAATCTGAGGTAGCCTATCATAGGTGCCGAATTCCATTATTGCATTCAGCTGCCGCATGAAGGCTTCGTTTGAAATTGGGACCTTGAGGGCTTGTTGTATTGTAAGCTCTACAAAGTCAGGGTTTTTTTTGATGAAATCTTCGGTTAAAAGAAGTGGAATCGTCATTCTGGCTATTTCTTCCATGGACACACCGCTTCTATCGGCCATGAGCATTCCCGTCACATCCTCAGAAGGTTGAACTGAGTTTGTACCTCCACAGTTGGTAGAACAGAGGACGAGCTTTTCAACTTTCTCCGGGTAGTTGAGCACCAGCTCTTGACCGATCATCCCACCCATCGAAATTCCAAGCACATGAGCCCTGGAAATTCCCAAGGCATCCATCAAACCCGCTGTGTCATCAGCAAACAGTCTGATGTCATATCTTCTATCAGACACATCGGTGCGTCCAGCTCCCCTGTTATCGAACACAACTGTCTTGAATTTCTTGGAGAGTTCCTGAATCATGCGCGGGTCCCACCAGTCTATGTTTCCACCTAATCCCATAATCATTACTAATGGAAAGCCTTCACCATGCACTTCATAGTAAATCTGGATGCCATTCACCTTTACTTTTGGCATTACAATCACTTCTGACAAGCTACTTCTTTTAGCTTCATATGACTTGTGGAAGAATCTTCGATTCGGTTCTACAAATCCGCCATCCTTTGAAAATCCCTTATTATAGAATTTTATATGAGAAAAATGAAGAGATAATTTGACCCTGAAATATCGATCGATCGAGCGAAAGATCTTTTAACTGTTTTGTCGACAACCAGGCTGAAGGTATTTGATGAAAGTGGGACATGATGGAATTGAAACTGTAACAGATAACATCCATCTTGTTAAGGGGAAGAATAATGGAAGATTTCCATATTCGCATTCCATTGTCATATTGGACAAAGAGACAGTATTAATAGATACAGGCTGTGGCGTTGAAACTTTGGAGCGGCTTAGGAAAGATTATGCGGTAAGTTACGTCATAGATTCCCATACTCATCCGGATCACTCAGCTGGCAACTGGATATTCAGAGACAAACCCATCTTTGTGCCAAAAGAGGGATATAATACGAGCGGGGACATAGTCGCTCTGTCAGAGAGATTCACCAACATGAGACTAGCCTCAGTCTGGCAGGAATTCGTAAAGAAACACATGCAATTCAAGGCGTGCAGACCCACTAACACTTTTGAGAATGGACAGATTTTTGATTTCGGAAAAACAAGAGTTGAGTCCATTTACACGCCAGGACACACCAAGGATCACTATTGTTTTTACGAGAGGAAAGAAGGCATCCTTTTTTCATTTGACTATGATTTGACATCATTTCCATGGTATGGCCACAAAGAGTCAAACCTTGCTGAATTCGAGAACTCGATAACTAAGCTTATGGCTTTGTCTCCAAAAATTGTGGTGTCGTCTCACAGAGGAGTAGTCACAGGAAATATTGATGGAGAATTCGAAAAGTTCCGCAGAACAATAGACGAAAGAGACAGAAGAATTCTTTCGCTACTAGAAAGCGAAAAGACCCTGGACCAACTAGTTCAATGTGTTCCAATCTACGGAAAATTTCCGTACGCCAGACCTTTACTTCAATATTGGGAAAGCCAGATGATCAAGAAACACTTAAAACGACTAATGATTGCAGGAAGAGTACAAAAGAAGTCTAAATCGACCTACCGCATTATCGCTCGCTAGATTCAGGTAACGTGCACTTCGGGCTCAATGGTCTACCTCTTTTCAACCTCTAAGTTCTCTCAAGCCTCTCTGTTGCGATATCACTTCTCAACATTAGCGCACGTGCGTTAATCTAATCCTTAGAATGCCGTGCTTTAGCTATAGCTTCTTGAAGTATGTTTTGCACCTCGTAAGGCTCTTTTAAAGCTGCAAGACTGGGACGCATAAAAGGCCCGCCTCTGCCCACGTAGACTTGGCCGGCGGTTACAGCGAATATGGTTCCAGTCCTAAACATCCTATCAATTAAACCGACTTGAACGTACACCTCTTGGATCTTATCCAAATCGAGATATCTGGTGTCCAACCCGATGGCACCTGTCTGAGTGATCAAACGTTGATCTGTGATCAGATATTCCGTGTTTCTATAAGCCACAAGCTGCCGAATGGGTGCACCAAAACTCACTCCAAACCCAATAAAGAAGAAGATCAAACCAAAAAGCCAAAAAGAACCTCCAGCCTGTGAAGCCGTCATCATCCAAAAGATGGAGAAGCCCATGAAAATCAATCCAAAAGGAATAGCTCCTAGGCCCGGCAGTATGAAGGGCGTCTTTACAGGTTTACCACTCCACAAAACCTTCTCGTTTGCCCTCAAAACTTTATCCAACCTAGCCAAAGCAAACTTCCCTCTTAGTTAGTACACGTGTTTAACCTTAAAGATTTGTTGACTATAATCTTCAGCGCGCGCTTCGCACACTTATCGATCGATCGACTAGCGTATGACAATCTATCTACTTCATCGTCCATGTCTTCTGCTTCAGTTTTGTTGGTTTGTGGAAGAATCTTGAAAATTTCTCATTATGATTACTATATAATAAAGAATAAAAGGATAATTTAACCCTAGAGCATCCCTGATGGCCTCTTCGAGAGAGTGCGCACTATAACTTACTCATTCTCTAAACCGCTTGGGGTATAGCTGTCGCAGAATTGCGTTGGCCAGTATATAAGTGGCGCTTAGGCTCAACTGAAAAATTGTGGTGTCAACCCATAGCGCTACTGCAAATGGGTCGAGCCTGAGTTCAACAAACAGGAGGAGTGCACCAAATACTGTTGCGACAATAGCCATGAGAAAGTTTGTTTCTCCCAGAGAGCCCAGTGTTCTTCCTGTCAGAACGTAGTGCAACATCCAGAAGATGACTAGCAGACCACCGTGGAACACTAAAAGAGCTTGGAAAAAAAGAAGAATGTTTGCTAGTCCAGTCTCCAAAATGATGCTTCTCCTATGACGCCTTGCCTCCGCGTGACTCTCGGCGCACGTTCGTGTAATTTCTGAGGTAGAATAGTCCGAACGCTCCTAGAAAAAGCGCCACTGCTATGCAACAAAGCAGAATAGTGTTGAAATCATAGGGTGCAAATGAACTGCCCTGCTCTGCAGCTGCAAAGGGTAGAATGACAAGAGCTGAAGCCAAAACTACAAGGATGACACCGAAAGCAAGCGCTCCAGCACTAGCCTCAAACACTTCGCTTGTCGCCATAACTGCCCCTCAAGTTCTTTTAATCCAGATCAATACTGTCATTTGCCTATTTCGCTGCTCTTCTTCTTTGCCCCTTTCGGCGATATGCTTTATCATAAAATATATTGCGCGCGCGCCCCAAGAAGGCACTAAAGATATAATAGAAGATTTAAATAATCAGACAATCAATCTGTATTTGGTAAGCTTTGCTTCAGCAGATATTGCAGATATTCGTTTTCTTTGTCTCG
>CAZADP010000157.1:0-3568 GCA_964483905.1 uncultured Candidatus Bathyarchaeia archaeon
TTCTTTTCAGGAACTTTTATCTCTGCCTCACGCACTTTCTCAAGTAAAGTTTCTAAGTCACCCATGCCCAGCAATCTACCAACGAAACGGGAAGGAATAAAAGGCTCTATATCTTCAATTTTTTCGCCAGTGCCAACGAACTTTATCGGCGCACCCGTGGCTGCAACTGCGGACAGAGCTCCTCCGCCTCTGGCGGACCCGTCTAGTTTTGTCACAAGAATTGAGCCAATAGGTGTTGCCTCATTGAACGCTTTTGCCTGAACCATTGCCTGCTGACCAATTGTCCCATCAATCACCAGCATGACTTCGTCCGGTTTAATGCTTTTCTCAAGCATTTTCATCTCTTTAATTAGCTCTTGCTCCTCCTTGTGGCGGCCAGCAGTATCGATAAGAATTATATCCTTGTCTGTGAACTGTTTTAGACCATCAAAGGCTATTTTGACTGGCTCCTTCGCTTTTAAGTCGCCGTAAATAGGCACGTTTATTCTGCTTGCTAGTTGCTGCAGTTGGGCAAAAGCACCCGGCCGATACGTGTCTGCACAGACTAAAGCTGGCTTAAGCCCTCTTTTTTGGAAGTATCTTGCAAGTTTACCTACAGCTGTCGTTTTGCCTGACCCTTGAATGCCAACTAACATTATTACTTTCTTCTTCCCAGGCTCAATCTTCATTGGAACTGGCTTTTCCCCAAGGAAACGTGTTAGTTCCTCATAAACAACTTTTATTACGTGCTCACGTCTTGAAATGCCAGGAGGAACCTTTTCTTTTAACGCTCTATCTTCTATACGCTTAGATATATCAAGTACAAGCTTAACGTTAACATCTGCCTGAAGCAAAGCTCTTTGTATGTCACGCACAAGTTCCTTAACCGTTGCCTCATCTATGATAGAGGCTCTGAAAACCCTTCTCAGAGCCTCGTAGATCGAGGAGCCTAAGCGCTCTAAAGCCATAGTTTTCTCCAGATTAAAAACCCTCTACGCGCTTAAATAGATATTCCGCCCTTGAAGCTTAAGCTCCACAAGCTTTTTACACTCCATGGACTTCTAAGAAGTGATTGAGGGTTAAACTTGAGTAAAGAAGTTAAAATTATAGAGAAAAAGGAAATTCCAGCCGGCGCTATCATGCTTTTTGGTTTTCCAGACGTCGGATTGGTTGGAGTCGTAGCCGCTTCACATCTAATTTCTGAGCTGAATCTAATCGAAGTGGCATATTTAGATTCGAGGCTACTACCGCCATTAATCGTTTTGCATGAGGGCTTGCCGCATTCTTCGATAAGGATCTTTGGAAACCATAACATTCTGTTAGCTGTTTCTGAAACACCCTTATCTGCAGATACAATTTACCCAATAATAATGTACGCCCTAATCGACTGGGGAAAAAGCAAAAATGTTGGAATGATGATTTCGCTGAGCGGCATTCCCATCCAGGAAAGACAGGATGCCCAAGATTTGAAAGTGTTCGCTTCCGCATCAAGTCCAGACATGTTGAAAATAGTCCAAGACAAGGGCATAGAGATATTAAGGGAGGGCTATATGGTTGGCCCTCAGGCAATTATGCTTCAGACTTGCGCAAGAATAGGTCTGCCAGCACTGACATTACTCGCAGAGTGCTTTCTCAATTATCCAGACCCCGAGGCGGCGGCAGAAGTACTAAAGGAACTGGCGAACATAACAGGAGTCAAAGTGGATGTTACAAAGCTTCTAGAGAAAGGCGAGGAAATTCGCTTAAGGGCAAGAGATGTCATGAGACGCACTCAGCAAGAACTAGCCAAGATGAAGAAGACGCAGGAGTACGACATCCCGGTATATGTATCATGAGAAGGAAGGAGACAATGTCCATAAGAAGGAGACGCTCAATCTTCGAGATAATAGGCGAATATTTCGAAAGTATAGAAGAGATGGCCGAACACCTAGAAGAAACATTGATTGAGAGACCGAGTTGGAACCAGAAAACTCGGACGATGGAGCCGCTCCGTGACATAATGGTTACCCCCACGGAAGTGGTCATTACTGTTGATCTGCCTTACACTCAAGAAAACACTATACAGGTTAAGCCATTGGACAAAAGCACCATCGAAATATCGGCTAGGATGAAGCGAAAAATAAGGTTCGAGGACTTCGGCATAATCCACCATAAGGGAGAGTTTCAAACACTTCATTGTAGGGCACGAGTTCCGGTACCTGTGATCATGGAAAAAATGGAAACCCGCTTGAAGAAAGGAATATTGGAGATTCGCCTATCACGCAAACATGAATATGCTATTCCAATGGGATAGAGAATCCCGAAGCCTCAGCCATTGAATGTCGTCACAACTCAGACGGCTCTTCTCGCATCATCGGCTCCACAATAGGTTACACAGACAACAAAATAAGCTTTGATGGAAAATCTTTTAACAGCAACGTGTGCTAACTTCTCAAACAGTTCAGCGGGTGAAATAGTGACAGCAGAACGAGCAATTCACATCGCTATGTTCCTTCTTATTCTAGTCGGTTTATGTGCACTAAGCGCTTGGGCAAGCTACACATATCTAAGTGGAACTCTAATATTGGAGGTTGCGAGCATCGCGTTAAGCTGGGGAGTGATACTGTTAGTACTTTACTTAGGTTTTAGAAGGCTTGAGTGGGACTG
This sequence comes from uncultured Candidatus Bathyarchaeia archaeon, assembly GCA_964483905.1. Taxonomy (GTDB): domain Archaea; phylum Thermoproteota; class Bathyarchaeia; order Bathyarchaeales; family Bathycorpusculaceae; genus CAZADP01. Next base: position 2,626 of record CAZADP010000157.1, read on the forward strand.
GTGGACTGAACAACCCCAAAAATAACTGCAACAATTTCGCCTTTGCTATAGCATTAAGCCCATTACAAGTTCATCATGGTATTTTCCATCTTCTCCAAAATAGGAGTCTTTCATCACTCCTTCAATGGCAAAACCCACTTTTCCCTAAAGATGAATCGCCTGCTTATTGTCAACTATAACCCTCAAACCCTATTCCGTGCAACCCTTCTTTTTTCGCGAGCTCTATCAGTCTAATGAGCATAGCCGTCCCTAATCCGACTTTATGGAAATCCTGATGGAGATAGACGATTAAGTCACCCGTGCCCTTCCTCCGTTGATGGGAAAATTTAAAGACTTGGGCGTGTCCAACTATTTCGCCCCTATGAAAAGCTACGGAGATGATAAGGTTCTGCAGATTGTCAATCCATTTTTCAACAACTTCACTCGTATATGGTGGCATGCCCCAGTGAACAGCATCATCCGACAAGGAGGCATACATCTCAACGAGTTGTTCTTCATCGCCCTTCCCAAACCTTCCCACGACAACGGTTCTCCCATCCAGTAACCTAGCTCCGGCACTATTCAAAGCACCATCCCACAGAAGAAAACAATAAAAGAACTAGCAGTAAACAGTTTCAGGCTCAGCTTTTTGCTCTAATAATTTTTATTCTGCCAAGTATTCGCCAATACTCGATTTCGACACCTGCAACAAGCTTCGCCTTTAGATCCTCCTCTTCCGGGTAAGGAGCATCCAGATACTCATAAGTTTCCAAATCCATAATCTGAATGCTTGAAGGCGAGACTGCAAAGACCTGACCGCTCCTTTTGTCAATTATCGGCACTTCCGCATTTGCATCTACAGGCTTAACAAAACTTCTTTTGACGCTATCGAAAATTCCAATAGCCACAACTCTTGCTTTCGCTGAACCATGTTTTCCAGGTTTCGATTTAGTTATATCAACTA
>CAZADP010000158.1:0-3452 GCA_964483905.1 uncultured Candidatus Bathyarchaeia archaeon
CTCTGACGTTAAAGGCTATGGAAAAGACGTTGGGATTCAAGTTCGTCGACATTTTCCTGGTTGAGGGGAAAACGCTTGGGTTAGTAGCCACTCATGGACTTTCAAAGGTGATCGCCTTTAGTTTGCCTTTAGACGGACGAAAAGGCATAAGTGTTAAAGCGGCAAGAACAGGCAAACCTGTTTTCGTTCCAGACGTTAGAAAAGAAAAAGCCTACGTTGACGCTGGCGTAAAAGGCATGCTTTCAGAGCTTGCTGTACCCATAAGAATAGGGAATAAGGTCTTAGGCGTTTTAAATGTGGAAAGTGATAGGCTTGCAGCCTTTAACGAAGAGGATAGAAAACTACTCGAAATACTCTCTTCGCACGCTGCAATCGCCATAAGTAACATGAGAAGGCGAGAACAGCTGAAAAAACTCTCCAAGAGATTGGAGTACTTAATGAAAAGTTCCACGGAAATTATGCACATTGAAGATATGCATCAAAGGCTAAAAGTCATCGCGAAAGCCATTCAAAACTTCGGTTGGAGGAGAGTTGTAATCTCCCTAAGAGACGAAAACTTGGAAGGAACAGACCGTGTCACAGTAGGTCTAACAAAGGAAGAAATCAAACTCTTGCGAGAACGAAGACAACCGGGACATGTCTGGAGGGAACGTTTAGGCCCCCAATTTGAAAGATTCAAGATAGACGAGTTTTATTATCTTCCTTGGGGTGACCCATGGATTCGTGAATACGTTCACGGTGTTCCGCCTGGGACATCTCTTGATGACGCCACCACTTACACAGGGGTTCCAAGCAGGCTTTCCACAGAAGAAATGGTTGATTGGCATCCCCAAGATATGATTTATGCTGCGCTCCGAACACCTGACGGAAAAATCGTTGGCATATTAAGCATGGACGACCCAGTAGACGGTCGAAAGCCAACAATGGAGTCCCTCACGCCTCTAGAACTTTTCTTGCACCAAGCTGCGATAACCATTGAAAATGCTCAACTCATTGAGAGTCTAAGGGAAGCGAGGAGACAGCTTGAGGCCTATGCTGAGTTGCTTGAGCAAAAAGTAGAGGAAAGAACTGAGGAGTTGAGGCACTCTCAGGAACAGCTTTTGAAGACCCAAAGACTGGCAACGATAGGCGAGTTGGCAGGTATGGTCGGACATGACCTACGTAATCCATTGACAAGCATTGCGGGAGCCGAATACTACCTTAAGAAGCGGTTGACTTCGGAAGTGGATGATAAGATAAAGGGAATGCTGGAGCTTATAGAGAAGAACATATCATACTCAAACAAAATTATTAACGACCTCTTAGACTACTCAAGGGAAATAGAGCTAGAATTAGTCGAAAGTAATCCAAAATCAATAATAAAGGAAGCTCTGTCCTTTGTGGAAGTTCCAAAAAACGTTCAATGGATAGACTTAACAAAAAACAAGCCGAAGATAAGAGTTGATATTGAAAAAATAAAGAGAGCTTTTGTAAACATAATCAGAAACGCAATCGAAGCCATGCCCAAAGGCGGTACACTGACAATAAAAAGCAGAAAACTTAACGGCAATGTGGAAATCAGTTTTTCTGACACAGGCGTAGGTATGTCAAGGAAAACACTAGAGAAGCTGTGGGCTCCACTCTTCACAACAAAAGCAAAAGGAATGGGCTTTGGCTTGCCAATCTGCAAACGCTTCATAGAAGCACACAGTGGTTCCATATCTGTAGAAAGTACCCTTGGAAAAGGCACAACCTTCATGATCACTTTTTTGACCGAGCCAAAAATCGAAGAAGGAGGTGAAAAAGTATGGATAAAACCGCTAGAATCCTCATTGTTGATGACGACGAAAACATAAGAAAAGTGTTGGCCACGATACTTGAGGATGAAGGATACAAGGTTGAATCAGTGGACACTGCCAAAAAAGCCATAGAAAGAACGAAGAGAAAATTTTACAACCTGGCCCTGATAGACATTCGACTTCCCGACATGGAGGGAATAGAACTCCTAACAAGAATGAAGCGCATGACGCCCAAAATGCGAAAAATAGTCATCACTGGTTATCCGACGCTTCAAAATGCGATAGAGGCGCTTAACAGAGGAGCGGATGCCTATATACTGAAGCCATTTGACATGGAAAAAGTTCTTGAAGTGATCAGAGAACAGCTAAAGAAACAGTGGGAAGAAAAGAAGTATAGTCAAGAGAAGGTCGCTGAGTTCATTGAGACAAGGGTAAGGGAGCTGAATTTGGAGGAAAAGGCAAAAAACATTAACCCCTGACATTTTTCTACTTTTCAAGATTTCCCATCTATTGTCTTCAGAATTTTGAATTTTAGGTTTTATATGGCAACTTATGTTAGGAGTGTTGGAATAGGTTTTTGCGCATGAATTTCCAGTGATGGGCGATTTCAAAGCCTAGATTCTGTAAGAGAGTTACGGATGGAATGTTCTGTTCTGATGTGTATAATGCCACAGAATCCATTCCTTTTTCGAAGAGGAAGTTCATTGCTTGACGCGTAAGTGCGGATGCGAGATTTTTGCCGCGATATTCTGGAAGCGTTGCTGCTGGGCCGAGGTAGGCTCGTTTGCCCTCGAAGAATTTGTTGGGGTTAATGTCTGGTTTGGCTACAACGACTGCCACGATCTTATGATCTAGTTCGGCTATGTGGATCCATTCTTCGTTGAAAGTAGGAAAATCTGACTTCCATTTTTGGATCATACCTACTTTGAGCCTTTCCGAACCGAACGCTACGTTTACGGCTTCGACAAACTCTTTTTCTTCCTCTGGCTTTAGATTGCGGATGATTGTGCCTTCTGGGACTTTTGGGAGGGGCTTTGAACCGTCGAGCCTACTGACCATGTGGTAGAGCCCACCTTCAGGTTTGTAGCCTCTTTCGATCCATTCTTTTATTTTTGGGCTTCCTTCGTCTACCACTGTGAAGACAGTTTGCCCTTTGACGTATTTCTCTACTTCCGTGACTAGTTCATTTTCTATGATTTTTCGATTTGGGCGTTTTGGGACTGTGAGCCATTCGATTTCTTCGCCCCAATGTCCATCTCTGTACGCGGCAGACCCTAAGATTTCATCTTTGTCTTGGGCTATTAGGATCTTGAGCATTCCCTCCTTAATCCATGCGCCGAGGCTGTCCAGAGTATAAGGCATGAACTCGTATGATTCTCTATAGGTTTCGTTAAGTAATCTAACGAGAATTGGCAGATCTTTTTCTGTGAAGCCTCGAATCTGGATGGTCATTTTTTTGCATTAGTTGCAGAAGTTTGAATTGGGTAATAAATGTTTGTTCAGTCTCTTGTCAATATGCGGAATGGATGTTGGAGGGCAGTTTTGGAAAGAGAACATCGATTAGGTTTTTGTGGCTTGGGAGTATGTTGAAGTCGGGATAGGTCATTTCAAGTTCGTGTCGGCTTCTGTGTCCAAGGAATAACTGTGTGAAGGCTAGTGGGTTTAGGCCTATGG
>CAZADP010000159.1:0-3420 GCA_964483905.1 uncultured Candidatus Bathyarchaeia archaeon
TACAATCGCATCTATCCTAAGTTCGCGGATATGTTCCTTCAAGCAGCGATGGAAACAAAAACATGATTGAAAGCCCAGAGGTCAGTGGATGCGTGTGCATTGTTCGCGACTAGAAGCGTGGTAGAACCGAGCCTCACTATGTTTTAAACCTAAAGTGACCAATGTTGACTCTTAAGGGTTTAAGGTTGAAAGAATGAGTTTTGACTCACTCGACAGGGTTCCATATGGCAAATTTATACGTAGAAGGTTCTATACAGGTCATGAACTGCTGATGAAAGTCTGCGATCTCTTTGTCTGCAAAAACCTTGGCAAAAAGGCTTTCAACGTCCGCTAAGCTATTGAACTCGTACAGTTCAACATAACCACCCATGACACCACCAAACATATGAGCAAAAACCTTGTATGATTTCACTACTTTGAACATGTTTGCCTTCTTTTTCATCAGTTTGGGAAATCTCTTCAGCAATAACATGTATTCCCCATGTTTTTCTGGTTTGACCACATATGTTTCTACCATGAAAACAGTCATTTTTTCACCTCCTCTTTCTTAATTCGTTGACTATTTCATTTCGACTTGTATAAATAATTTAAGCGCGCGCTAGTGGTTTAGGCTACTCTGAGTATTGATCGCGCATTAATTGTTCATGCGCGGAAGCAAAAAATAAATAGTGTAACTTAAAATGGTATAAATAGGCAACAAACTTATGCAAATGGAATTTTCTTCTAAGCAGCCTGAAAACTTTATAGAAACGGATCCACTAGGCTTTAAGTGGCTTATCCGCAAAGACAGCTTTTTCTTAGGGTTCTACCACGACAAAATTGGCTCAAACATGAACCACGAATTTGAAACTTTTCGTCTGCTTATGGATCTTGGGTCTTCCGAAAAGGTATTTGTGGACGTCGGGGCACATGTCGGCCACTACGCGGTCCGATTATCTAAGCAATATGGCCACGTCATAGCTATTGAGCCGGATCCCCACAGTTTTGAAGGACTCTTGAAAAACCTTGAGCTTAACCATGTTAAAAACGTCCGCGCGCTTAACATAGCAGCAAGCAGTAAAAGAGGAAATTCCATTCTTTACAGCGCCGGTATGGGATCCCGGCTTGATACAGTAAGGCTTCATAAATGCGTTTACAATGTGAAAACTGATCTCCTAGATGACCTTGTGCCCCGCGCGGATGTCATTAAAATAGACACAGAAGGCCATGAGCTTGAAGTCCTTAAAGGAGCCTCACGCTTAATCGCGCAAAAATCTCTTTTTGTAATTGAAGACCACACCAAAACCTTTGGCTTGACTTACTGGTCCGCGATCCTCAAGCTGCTCTGTGGATTTAAACATCATCATATAGAGGGCTCGCCTTATCATGACATAGTACTTTTTGAGCCGTAAAATATAATGTCAAGCTGCAGAAACCTAAAGTGATGATGAACCGACAGTGAAAATTGCTCGCACAAGAAGGATTCAATAACTCATAATATGCAAAGTGCCTTCTTCAATTATTTCACATTGAGCGAAAAAAAGATAATACTCACTCTTCAGAAATCCGTTTGCGTGCCTACAATGATCTCATTTTTCTTTCTTCAACCTCATAATCCCCGAATACAGAGCAACCAATCAACTCGCAGAATAGCTTCTTCACCCATCAGCGGTTGATGAGTAGACGTTCAAATGGTTTTTCCATAGCCTCTACTTGATAGGGAAGAACAGTGAAAAGCTATAAGATCAATTGAATTTAATGTGTGGACGTATGGATGGCGGATTCTGGTTTGGGTTTGAAAATTCGTAGACTCATAGAAGCTAGTAGGCAGATAATCCTGGACTGTGCTTTAGAAAATGGTGCGATCGTTGCTGCTAATTGCTTCAAGGAATATTTCCCTAAGGAAGCGAAATACTACACTTATGTTTGGCCCAGAGACGCGTCTTTCACTTGTGTGGCTGCTGACATCCTTGGAATTGAGGATATTCAAGAGCGATTTTTTGATTGGTGTGTGAATCGGGCTGCGGACTTTCGGAGAGCAGGAGTGTTTTTTCAGAATTATTTTGTTAATGGGTTGAAAGCCTCTGGAAATTTTCAGCCAGATCAGACTGGTTCTGTTTTGTGGGCGGCATGGCACCATTACAAGGATAATTTGAAGAAGGCGTCAGATTATGGAGTGCTTGTTCGTAGGGCGGCTAACGGGATATGTAAGAAATGGAGAGGAAATCACTTCAGCGAGGTTACCAATGATTTGTGGGAAGAGAGATTCACTTTTCCTGATTTAGAAGAGAACTTCACGTATTCTCTTGCCACCTGTGTAAAAGGGTTGGAGTGCGCAAATGCCATTATGCCTAACAAAAAATGGGTCGAGGTGGCTGCTGAGATGCGTGAGAGACTCAGAGATCACTATATGGGTCATTTTGTTAGGAGTTATGGCAAGCTAAGCGACGGCAGAATAGATGCTTCTATGCTGGGGCTGGTTTATCCGTTTGAAGTTTTTTCGCCTAGCGATAGAAGGGTTGTAGCGACTGTGAAGGAGATTGAGGAGAAGCTGGTTGTTGCTGGCGGGGTTCATAGGTATGAGAATGATGAATATGATGGTTGGATCTGCGATTCTATACAGCGAAATAAGGGTGCCGGCGCTTGGCCGATTCTCAACTTTTGGTTGAGCATTTATTATGCGAGGTTAGGAAAAAGGGAAAAGGCTCTTCAATATTACAATTGGGTTCTGAGTAGAGTGCGAAAATTTATACCTGAACAGATCTTTCAAAACAATATTCAAGTCTCAGTTAAGCCACTCTGTTGGAGTCACGCCATGTTTGTTATCGCTTCAAAAGAACTTGGGTACCTCTAATGATAAGAAAAACTGTGAATCATCTAAGAAAATTACTGCTTGTGCCTACCGTAAAGTTTAAGCAAGTTTCACCTAACGTTTTTGGCAGAATCTGGTGATAAAATTGGTTGACTTACTTTTCATTTTCAAGGTTCATCAGCCGTACAGGCTTAGAAAGGGTTTCTTTTGGGAAAGAAACATGTTCCGAAGACGGACCAAAGAGGAGTTGTTTGATTTTTATTTTGATAATGCAAAGAATAGGGAAATTTTTGAACGCGCTTCCAAGAAATGTTATTTTCCGTCCAACGATATCTTACTTCGGCTTATCGACGAATTTAAGAGAGAAAAGAAAAAGGTCAAGGTGTCTTTTAGCATATCTGGGGTTTTCCTTGAGCAATGCGAAGCATTCAGTCCGGATCTTTTGGAGTCGTTTAAACAATTGAGCGACACGGGTTGCGTTGAGTTTCTGGACCAGCCTTATTATCATTCTCTTGTGGGATTATACCCTGTGAGAGACGAATTCCTTGAACAAGTTGGAATGCATCGTCAGTTCATGAAAGATCTTTTTGATTGCGAACCTGTTTCATTCGAGAACACGGAGCTTATTT
>CAZADP010000160.1:0-3340 GCA_964483905.1 uncultured Candidatus Bathyarchaeia archaeon
AAATATCAAATATTTATTAACGGAAAAAATATCCTGTCCAATGCTGGTTTAGATTCCCAAATTAATGATGGCGACCTAATAATATTTTCTTCAGTTGTAGACGGAGGGTAGGTACGCAAATTTAACTTAATTTTTTTTACCTCATAATTATGAAGTAGCGCGAGCTATTGTGGTTTTGGAACGATCAGCTCAAATGTACAAAAGTGTACATAGGCATGGAGAAATTTTTTTCTGAGTTGAAAAACACTTGAAAACGGAGGGAGGCGCGCGAGTTCTAGAAATGGAAAATCTTGAAAGAGAAAAGCTAGAAGCAAACGTGGAACTCTAAATAGCAGAAGCTGCAAACATTCAATTGAACATCCAGTTATTCAAAGATACCGTAATAGCGCGCACCTTGCCAAGGAGTCCCCAATGCCAACTTAGCTTCTTGACTTGGGTCTAGCTCATGAGAATATATTGTGACATGGGTTTTCTTATTCGTTAGCGCGCGCGAGGTCTCACGGAACTTCATCTAGGGTAAATTCCGGCCTAAGGTATCTTCTCACCAGCCTTGGGGGCACCGTACCAATCGGCGTCTTCGATTCATGGACCTTAAAAGTTTTCTTACACTTCGGGCACCTGAGGTATTGATCTATGTCAGCCTCAGGAATAGGATTGTATCCTCGCGATGGATCGAGATATTCGGGGCCACAGTAGAATGCAAACTCACAATTGGGACATACGACCCATATGGCTTTTCCTCTAGGAGCAACTGACATACTTTATACACACCACCTAAATTGTTACTGGAGTCTTAGCCAATTTCTCCTTCGAAATGAACTTGTCAAGAGTTGTATAATTAATTTTCTCTTTGATTTCCTTGGGAAGCACATTGCCGAGCAGGAATGGGCTTGTGGTTGGAAGAGGTTCTGTGGCATCGATTCCGCCCTTACAAGTCACAGCGTCTTTTGACGAAGGATCCCATGGAGCGCCTGCTACCTCCGGAACTATTATTAGATCCTCATCCCACTGCGTTCTTGTCGCAATTGCCCAAAGAACTTGTTTTTCATTGAATATGTCGATGTCCTCATCAAACGCGAATACGTGCTTGATTCGGGGATCAGCTAGCATTGCTGCCATTATGGCTTCTCTACCGTCTGGGTCCCTTTCTTTCTTGATTTGAAGGTATACATGGAACCTGCAGCAACCCGAAACCGGCATGTATACGTTCTTTATTGTTGGAACTACTTGCTTGACTAAGTTGTATACTCCTGTTTCAATTCCAAAGCAGCCTGTGATTTGATGTTCAGGACCACCTACGGTTATATCGTGGAAGATCGCGTCTTTTCTACATGTGATATGCGTTATTATGAAATAGGGATTCCAACGTTGTGGCCCTGTGTACCCTGGATATTCGCCGAAAGGACCTTCAGGAGCTCTTTTCCGTGCTGGAAGATATCCTTCAAATATGAATTCAGCATCCGCTGGAACGAGCAAATCTTCGCCATACGATTCTGAAGGTACAAGTCTTAATGGCTCGCCAAGTACCGCTCCCATAACCTCGAAATGGCTTTCTCCTAGAGCCATTCTCGTTTGGGCGCTAATCATAGCTGCAGGATGATGCCCAACCCAGTACGCTGCAGGCATATCCTTGTCCATTGCTTCATAATTTCGAAAGATGTCTCCAGCATGAGATATTGGAGACATATTTATACCTGCCTTATCATCTTCCCAAACATTTCCTCTATGTAGAGAGCTGTTATCTACCCTCGTCTCTGCATCGAAGCAAGTAAAGAATCCCCCTGTGAAAAAGGGACCGCCGTCGAGCGAGTGATGGCGTACGAGTGGTATATCAAAAAGTGAAATGTCCTGTGGGCATCTCATAATAACTTGTTTGCATGGCGCCTCGTTCTTCTTAACTATCACTGGCTTTATTCTCTCCTTCGTCTTCTCCGAAAAATACCTTGCAACTTCGTCGTATGTGGTTCCAGCGATTTCTGCGCACCGTGTTCTTGTTGCGAGGATGTTTGTGATGAGTCTCCAGTTGGATGGCCTACCACTTTCCGTTTTCAATTTATGGAACACTAGAATGGGGTATTGGTTCTTTTCTTCGAAGGCCCTAACAAAAGCTGTTACCTCGTACCTCGTAGAAACCTCTTGTTCTATATGAATCACTTCTTCGGGGTGTTTTTGTTCATATTCCTGGAGCCACATGGAAAGATTCTTTACCATTTTCTTACACTCCTGTTGAGTAAAGGGGTTTCTGAAGACTTTTAAGCTTTTGCGAAACTTGGGCAAACAAATTTTCAGTTTTGGGTTCTAAACAGGTCTGCTTTCGATGTAGTGTCCCCAGATTTGCACGTTAACTTTATAGCGCGCGCTGTATAGAAGCCGTTTTTGTCCCTACACCTCGTGCGGACGACGGTTTTATAATCCAAATTAATGAATTTAATCAAAAAGATCCCATAAAACTCTACATGTAGCGCGCGCTTTAAGCTCAGTGCTTTATGTCTTCCATCTTTTGTATAATTCATGCTTAAGATCGAATACATCTAGAATCTTCCCGACTATTTGATTAACTAAATCATCTATAGATTTCGGATTATGGTAGAATCCAGGTATGGCGGGCAAAATTATTGCGCCAGCTTGAGCTAACTCGTACATATTTTTTAGATGAATAATGCTAAAAGGTGTTTCTCTGGGAACAAGTACTAAGAGTCTTCTTTCCTTTAGTGTGACATCCGCGGCTCTTAATAACAAGTTACATGAAAATCCAGTTGCGATGCCGGCTAATGTTTTCATGCTGCAAGGAACTATGACCATACCGTCGGTTTTGAAGGAGCCGCTTGAAATTGGAGATGCTAAGTCGTCAATTCTATAGGAATAAGTTGCCAACGTGGTCAGGTCATTTAGTGTCAAGCCAGTTTCGAGCTGGATTACTTTCTCGCCAGCTTCTGTTATTATGAAATGTGTCTTAACATTTAGGCTCTTTAGCACTTTTAAGAGTCTTATGCCGTAAATGACCCCGCTCGCCCCCGATATTCCAACGATTATCTGCATAAGCTCTTCTCCCTTTATTTAATCAAATGTCATTGAATCATTTTTAGTCTTTCTCAAAAATACCTCGACTGCCTGCATTGAATTATTTACCAATTTCCTTATGTCCTCCTCCTTCGCCTTCTCTATGTGCATTCCTACAACCACAACTGCTGTCTGATTAAGATCTTTGGCCAGTCTTTGGGCAACAGGCTTTGCCACTTCGTCATCTTTATGGCCAATCATTGTGAAAACAGATGTTGTGACGCTAATTTTCGAGGGATCATTCAAGCTATATCTTGGAATGCCTATAGCTACCGCACCT
>CAZADP010000161.1:0-3309 GCA_964483905.1 uncultured Candidatus Bathyarchaeia archaeon
GCTGCTTTGGTGAGGATGGAGCCTTTGCATCCGATTTCAGTTGAGAGTTATAGTGATTTTCCTGAGCTTGGTAGGTTTGCTATTAGAGACATGGGTACTACTGTGGCTGCTGGTGTTGTGAAGGAAATCACGAAAAAGGGACCATAGCCTTCTCTTTTTCTCATTTTTATGTTTGTGTTAGACGTTTTTGGTAGCTTCGCGTGTGCGTGCGTACAACGTGCGTATACCCTCTATTTTGAGCCAAATATGATGACGCGATAACTGGGAAGGTTTTTGGCGCCAGGTTCCTTTCTTGTTTCTGTGCTAGACTCTTCTCTTTTTGTGTGCTCATAGTAGGCCCCTCGGGTCTTGTATATGATCCAAATATATTTAGACTCCGTGCTGATTTGTCTCGACAGGGGAAAATTTCTTTGTCGGGACAAATTGGTGGGGGTTTTGTTGTTGGGTGGCGCTGGTGCTTGTGTTAGGCTTGTTGACTCTGGGCTTCGTGAGAGCGGCTGGGGTGAGTGTGGATTGTGAAGGGACGTGGTCTGCTGTTCACGTCTCCGCTTTGGGGTGTCGGCTTTGCTTTCTGTCTGTAGTATAGTGCTCACTTTTGCCGTGTGCTTAGTGGCGCAGAGATGTTAGACGGCGCCGAAACAACATTCATCTCGCCCAAAAATAGTGTGAAAAAATGGACGGACACACCGTTTGAACCGGTAAGAGATTAGCGCGCGCTCCTGTTTAGCATGGGCGGGTAACAGCAGTGGACAAGGAGATCGTGAGCAAAAAGCTGTCTGAAAACCGCGCCAGTGTGTTGCTGAATTCTGAAAGTTGATATGTTTTTGTTTAAGCCTTTTTGAGCATGCTCCCCAAATAAAATCTGATGTAGTATGGAAACTTGCATGTCCAGTTTACGTTTTTCCTTGTAATGCATGCGTTCTAACGTTAGCATGATTAACCCAAGAATCAACATTATCAATGGAAAAACTAAATACAGAAAACAAAGAATGGGATTTGCCGAGAAAAAATCAACTACCCTTTTGATTGGATTAGAGAACCACGCTGTCGGAAAATAACCAAGTCTGTCTAAAGTGCCAAAAGCCCCGAATACAACCAAAACTCATCCAACAACTTTCCTTAAACTTCCCATACTTCTACTAGAAGCCACTCTTTTCTCAGTCAGATTCTCATGCTTAATCGTCTGTGGTAGCTTATGACTTAAACTTTTATATATAGACATTGAAATAGTCGAAATAGGGGTCTAAAATGAGTAAGGAATTTGACCCAATATTGAAGAAACTGGATGTTCTAGCCGAGAAAATCGATGCTTTGACTATGGTCATTGCTTGTAAGCCAAACGGCGAACAGATTACCAGACTCTTCAAGGACAAGAGTCAGAAAGAGCAGATTCGTATTCTAAGAGAGTGGAACTTGCCAAATGAGATAGTTGCATTCATAATCGGGACTAATCCAGAAACCGTTAGAGTCACGTTAGCCAAAATGAAAGCTGAGGAAAAAAAGGGAAAAGCAAAATCTAAACCAGAGGTCGAAAAACAATGAGCAAAGACGAGAAGGAACTACTCAAACGCCTTGATGCTTTGAACAAAAACGTTGAGCTTCTTGCGAAAGTTATTGCTGTCAATGTGGGAAAAGAAGTCCTCTTTAAAGAGAAGAAGCAGAAGGAACAGCAAATCGCTTTCTTAGCTGAACTGGGATTACCTCGAGATATTATCGCATCGATGGTAGCTACAACAGTCGGAACAGTTAGTGTCACGAAAAGTCAGCAGAAACCGAGAAAGAAAACAGACACAGACAAGACGAAACCTAAAGAAGAAAATGCGGAGAAGACTAACCAAAGTTGAACAAGGTTTTCAAGGCGATATGTGACAAGACGAGGAAGAAAGAAGGAACAATAACAGAGAGAGCTATCCGATACAGAATTGAGGATTACCAGAAAGAATCGAACATTGTTTCAAAAAAACTAGCGGAGAACGCTTTCGCTTATGAAAAGATGCACATTGCCGTTGAGAAGCTGATTACCCCAGAAGAACTGAAAGAGCTTCAAGACTGGTTAAGCAAGAAGACACAACAAACGACACAAGTTGTGAAGCAAGAAAGGAAACGAGTTAAGGTTCGTGAAATCCACAAGAAAGTTGTTGATGCTTTCAGTCTTCCGCCGACTCTTGCTAAAGAAGCGAACGAGATGGCTGATGTCTATCCAGACATCTACGTTTTGGAGAATCTGGTTAGGCATGTAGTGATGGCTGTCTTAAAGAGCAAACATGGTGACGACTGGTGGAAGAATCGAAGTGTTGTGTCTGGCAAAATAGCCCAGAACGTTGAGGAGCGTATGAGTTTCGAGGGAAAAAATAGATGGGTTGCGAAAAGAGGCACTCATGAGATTTTCTATACTATGTTCGGAGAGCTAAGTCGTATCATCGCATCAAATCCGAAGGAGTTCAAACCGATTTTTGCAGACATGGAAATCGAAGCTGAATTGAGAAAGCTAGAACCGTTAAGAAATATCATTGCCCATAATAATCCCTTACCATCTAAAGAAATCAACAGAATAAAGACATGCCTTGACGACTTGCAGAAGCAATTGAAAAGCTATACTGAGAAACAGAAAACCAAATCATAGAGATTTCTTCCATCTGTCCTTCTATGCCAGTTTTCGAAATTTCGGAAAAGTTATAGCTGATTCGAATCCTAGGAAGTCGCTTCTCATAGCAGTTTCACGCCGCTGAAGGCTTCAAATAGGAAAAGGACTCCAAATACAACGAAAATTAAAGATGCTCCAACTTTGATGTAACGTGCAGAGATGGATCGGGAAATGATTTTTCCGAAAACTGCACCAAGAGCCGTTAACAAGGTAAACGCAAGTATAACTCCAAGAAATACTTGAATAGGTGCACCATATTCAGCAGACAACGCAATGACTGCAAGTTGTGTTTTATCGCCAAGCTCCATTACGGCTATCAGAAAGAATGATGTTGTAACGGTTTTCGAGTGCTCTTTGATTTTCAGTATTGCATCTTCTTTCGAAAATAGCGTAAATGCTCCAAAAATGAGGAACGAGATGCCAGCTACCAAACCTATCCAAAATGCTGGAATGAAGGGGGCAATGGCTCCTCCTATTAACGCACTAATACCGTCAACTAGAGCAAACGCCAGAAGAGCACCAATGAAGACAGACCTTGGTCTATGTTTGGCACTCAAACTGACGACTGCAATTTGTGTCTTGTCCCCGAATTCGGCTAATGTAACAATAGCGAACGTTGACAAGAGCGGAAGCAAATCTAGTGCCATATTTCCCCATCAACATTG
>CAZADP010000162.1:0-3271 GCA_964483905.1 uncultured Candidatus Bathyarchaeia archaeon
CTTGTGCGGTGTTGTCTCCCTAATTGCGATTGCGGGTTACCTAGCCATGCATTTTCTTAGAGAGGTACGATTTGCTGAAGTTTCGCCTAAGAAATGACTAGCCCAATAGCGCGCACATTCCTATTCAATAGGTAGCTCGAATACGATTGATTTGGTTCAATAGAAAGTTTCTAGTGGGTTCTGTTGACTCTTCGGGTTTTGAATGATGGGAGATTATTCGCAAATTACTAATATAACTTGAAGCCACAATATAGAAATGATACGCGAAAGAAAAAGGAGGTGATGAAATGACTGTTTTCATGGTGGAAAAATATGTTGTAAAACCAGATAAACTGGGGGAGTTCATGGAATTCGGCAAGAAATACTTCGAATGGAAAGAAAAGCGTCCAGAGTTGTTTAAAGAGGTAAAATCGTACAAGATGTTCGTTCAAATGCTTGGTGGCAACTGGGGCGGGTATGTTGAAATGTGGGAGTTTGAGAACATGGCAGACTGTGAAAAGTGTATGACTAGGATGATGCAAGACAAAGAATTTATGACGAAGATTTATCCAGAGTTTGCAGGTTTTGTAGTGCCCGCTACACATTCGATAAACATATGGAGCTCTCTCACGTAAACAAGCATGAACCTTTCTAGTTACCACTCAACTTTTCTTTTTCCACTGAGCCCCTAAGAGTTAACAGAACCTTCTATTGAAAGGTTAATAAGCTATGTCACGTTTACAGTATGTTGGAGAAGAATAGATGGAGATGAAAGTGATTATAGCCACGGTGACGCTGTTTCTGGCAACTCTTCTAGTCATCCCAATAAGCATTGTGCCGGTCGTGGCAAATCCACAAGCTTCTGCCACTATTTTTGTAGATCCCCCTGTGATCAAAGGCACGGTGATCGGCGAAAACGTTACAGTTAACATAAATATATCGCATGTTACCGATCTTTATGGCTGGCAAGCAGGCTTAACTTTTAATCCGGACGTATTGGAATGTACTGGCTACTACGAAGGGGAGTTCATAAATCGATCTGTCAATCGACCGATCAATCCGGCTAATAGAACAGTATGGTGCAGTCCACAACAGCGTTGGAACAACACTGAAGGAGTGGTATACTATCACGGATGCTGCCCTTTGGGACCCGTACCTGGAGTTGATGGGAGTGGACAACTCGGGTATCTTACGTTTAAGGTTATAGGAATCGGGGTTTCAGATCTACACCTGACAGACGTAATACTTGTCAACTCTAAGGTAGAAGATGCAGATATCCCGCACGAGGTTGTAGACATTTTCACTGTTCCTTGGGGAGAGGTTGACTATTCTGTTGAAACAATGAGCAACTTGACGGGTATACTTAACCCTTCAGACCCGCCGTCCTCGGGTTTGTTTCATCACGCTTTTAGCCCAGAAGAGGAGGCGATCAGTTTCGATGTGGTTACTGAATATGACAACTTCCTTAACGTCACAATTCCAGCGGAACTCTTAGGCGGCGACCTGAAAGTTCTGATCGACGACATTCCAGTGGACTATTCCCTAACCAAGAATGACACCCATGCGTCTCTATATTTCAAGCACAGCCATAGCACCCACAACATCAAGATCAAGGGAACCACTGCAGTACCAGAATTTCCAGCAGCCATAACCCTACCGTTATTCATGATTCTATCACTGATCACTGCAGTCTTCGTCAAGCTTAGGAAAAACAAAAAGTGAATCTTCCATTTTCATAGAATAGGTGATACTAGATTACCTCTTAAACAAACAATCAAAGAACCGTTAAAAGCATAGCGCGAGTTACAAAAGATTCGTCAACAAGTCAGGGATCGCCAAGAAACGGTATCCATAACGGAGCTAGACAATCTTCGATATTATAAACAACCAAATAGTATGATGGCATGCTCTCTGTCCGTTTCTTAACGAAAAAGGGTGTGTAATATCTTTGACCTTTAACCCGAAGAGTTATCGCGTAGTCAATCTCGTAATGATCTGTCGCATTCCATACTCCAGGAGCTTCAATGACTATTACATATCGTCCTCTTGACGGTAGTGTCACCGAATACATAGTGCTATTGGTCACTTTTGTCTTCGGGATAAGATTGTAGGCCGCCGTAATTCCACAAGTATCCGCTGGAACATCATGTATAATGGTTTCCATTTCGTCTTTCAATATTTCCACAGAAAGAAAAGCTTGAGTTTGGTTTGGATTTAGAAGGGAAATTTCCATTTCCAATGTAGAATTGTTCGTTAGACTATATATCGAATAGGCAGCGATGTTGTGCCCCCAAGGAGAAGTTACTTCAATACAGGTCACGCTCATATTCCAGTAAGTCCTGATCGCGACAATCCTAGGATCATCGAAAGTCCTAATTGTGAGAAGCGTCCTATTTGTGAGAAGCATGGTTGCAATTGTGTCATTCGTCTTGAATTTATGTGTCAGAGAAGCATTTTCAAGATGAACGGCCCCTCTTAAGGCCTCTTGTAATAGTTCATTTTCTTCTTTAAGGCTTGAATACTGAATCGAAAGCTGACGCAGACCTTCATACTCAAAATAGAATGAGGCAGACAATAAAATGAACCCAACAACCAATGCTGCCACAAAGAGCTTCCACTTCTTCGATGGAAACGCATGGCGCAACAGAGGCTTTGGTGGTTCTTCTACTTTGCTCATCATAGACGCAGCGGCTTCACCCAGCGAAGATAAAGCATATTTCCCGTCCTCAGTCTTCGAAAGAAGATTGCCTAAACCTTCAAGATGATAAGTCAAATGAGAGCTTTCTATCCCGAAGATCTTCTGTATGTCAGAAAAGCTCTGAGGCCCTGCAGAAAGAGTTCTTAGGATCTTGCGGCGGATCGGATGCTTCAAAGACGCAAAAATCGATGAATAAGTTTCTTCCTCAGAACCTGACATTATTTTCCTCAAAAGATACATTTCTAGTTGATTGAGATAAGAGTTTTCGTAAAGAAATCTTTACAAAGACAAGCGCGCGCTAATAGAGCATACCATTCGAGTCACCTTTTTGACTGCCGAACGGTCAAGCCGAAACGGTTCAGTCAAGGCCGGAGTCACCGAACCAAACCTGTCAACCCTGTAGGTTTCGCAAAGGGAATGTCATTCTGCAAAACGTCCTCATCGACAACGCAGAGAACTTCATGTCTCTCCTGTATTACGCCACGCCAGTCTCGCCATTCAATAATGAAAACGGTTCCAGATGGCACGTTAGTCAAACATATCTTATGGTCAGAAGGGAGTGAACCGTTAAACCATACTTTGCAATTCGTGTCT
>CAZADP010000163.1:0-3271 GCA_964483905.1 uncultured Candidatus Bathyarchaeia archaeon
TACTGGCTTGCATAACCCTCTTTCACGGCGGAGCAAAAGAAGTAAATGTTAAGGCCCGAGGGAGATCGATAAGCAGGGCAGTCGACGTTGTTGAAGTCGTGAGACGCCGATTCTTACCAGATGTAAAAATCAAGAAGGTCGGCATTGGAACGCAGCAGATGACACCCAGAGAAGAGGGTGGCACGCCCACAAACGTAAGCACAATCGAAATAACACTGGAACGCTAAAAATAGTGTTCCACATGAACATGCAGTGCTCCGCCGCCCCTCCTTTATTTGCGGAGGGCGCTTTTCTAGGTGAAAACATCAGTTTGCAGCTTCTGTTTAAGGAGCGGGATACTCTGCCAAAAGTGTTTAGCTAAACTTAAGTCTGGCGAAGTTAGCGAATTGGACCTTAAAGTCGCGAGTCTATTATTGTCTTTTGAGGAGAAGTATCCTTCACTTCAGAACGTTTATTTTCATAAAGTCGTTGATGTCGACAAAACCTTAGCAGTAATTGTCGGACCAGGAGATGTTCCCCGTCTCCTTGGCTATGGCGGAAAAATCATCAAAGCACTAGGTGAGGCAACCGGGAAATCCATCCGCATCTTAGAACAGGGGGTGGATGACAGAAAGTTTCTGGAGGATTTGTTCGCTCCCCTAAGCATACTGACAATAAACACGATTTGGTTGCCCGACGGAACTACCGAGACTAGAGTCATTTTGAAGAAAAAATACGGAAGGCAGCCTCCGTTCAATGTAAAGGCTTTAAAGGAGATTGCCAGTAAAGTTCGCAAAATAACCCTGCGAGTTGAGTTTGCAGACTAGGTTGAGCGATGAACCTATGAAACTAGATTTCATTGGTGACTGGATTAGGACACATTACTCTGTTGATGTAAAGCCCCAAATGGACGGTGAAGAGGTTACACTTTTCGGCTGGATTCAAGAGATCAGGGATCTGGGCGGAATTCGCTTTATAATATTGCAGGACAGAGAGGGCACGATTCAGGTTACTATTCCACGGAAAAAGTCAAGCAGCGAAGTTCTCTCGAAGTCTGATGCCTTACAGAAGAGATACAGCATAGGCGTGAAAGGCATTGTGAAGAAAACTGACATTACCCCCAGAGGCGTCGAAGTGATACCGAAGGAGATCAAGATTTTCAGCACAGCCACTCCGCAATTGCCCATTGACATAACTGGAAAGACGCCAGCAAACTTGGAAGTTCGACTGGACGCAAGGGCATTAGACCTTTGCCGAGAAGAAAACATAGCAGTTTTCAAGATTCAACACGTGGCCGTAGAAGCAATACGGAACTTCCTATTTGAAAGACGCTTCACAGAGGTCCATACTCCTCGCATCATAGCATCAGCAACCGAAGGAGGAGCAGCTCTTTTCCCTGTTGGATACTTCGAAAGAAAAGCGTTCCTAGCTCAGAGTCCGCAACTGTATAAGGAAGAGCTTGTCATGAGCCTTGAACGCGTTTTTGAAGTAGGCCCATTTTTCAGAGCTGAAGAGTCACATACACGCCTTCACTCAAGCGAATTTGTTTCAATAGACATTGAGCAAGCTTTTGCCTCGGCTGAAGATGTCATGCAACTTCTTGAACAGCTCATGCAATACACGTGCAGGGTTGTTAATGAAAAATGCCGAACAGAATTGGCTACACTGAAACACAACATAGAAGTGCCAAAACTCCCTTTCAAACGCCTAACCTATGACGAGGTCCTTCAAAAATTAAAGCAAGAAGACATAGAAATTCCATGGGGAGAAGACATACCTACCCCCGCCTTCAGAAGATTAGGCAAAATCTACCCGCATTTCTACTTCATAACCGACTGGCCCACACACTCCAAAGCCTTCTACATCAAACCACGAGACGACAAACCAGAACTCTGCGAAGGTTTCGACTTGATGTGGCGTTGGATAGAATTAGTGTCGGGCGGAACAAGAATTGCAACAAAAGAACTTCTGATAAAAAGGCTAAAAGAGAAAGGCTTGAACCCAGAATCCTTTAAACACCACTTGCAAGCTTTCGGTTACGGAATGCCTCCACACGCAGGTTGGGCTATAGGGCTAGAAAGGCTCACGATGATGCTGACTGGAAAAAGGAACATAAGAGAAGTAACACTCTATCCAAGAGATAGGTTCAGACTTACCCCATGAAATCTTGGAATTACAGCTAGCCAAATAACTAAACCCCTATAGATTCCCGAAGATATTTTCTCACAGACGCCAAATAGGCAGGTTAATCTTTGTTAAGACATCTTATTTTAGAGAGCCTTTCATTGGAATAACTCGAACACTGTCCTCTCTGACCACAATAAAACATTTTTCTATAGGGGTTTCGGAGGCTAGTAGCTGTTCGATTCTTTTGGCTATATGTTGAGGAGATCTGGGAATGAACCTCAACAAAACTACCCCCTTGACCTTAAGTTTCTCTTTGAATGCTAGTTTGCCGAAGTCCGTGTCAAATGTTATGATAACTCTGCCTTGCCTATTCGCTAGGCTCAGTACCTCTTTATCGCTTAGGCTTGGCGAAATCTCCAAAAGGAGGATTATGTCAATACCTTTCTGCCTTAAGGCCTCCACGGCTTTCATCGGTATGTTTTCGTCGGCTAGGAACTTGGTCAAGGTAGTGGATAGACCCTCTCTTCCTTCAAGATTTCAGTTGCGTATTTTAGAACTGCAGTTATGTCTTTTCTTTTGAGATTGGGATAGTTTTCCAGTATTGTTTCGATTGTCCACCCGTTGGCGAGAAGGTCCAGGATGAGTTCCACGGATATTCTGGTGCCTTTTATTATTGGTTTTCCAGCTAGTATTTTACGGTCGACTGTTATTCTTGTTCTCCAGTCTCCAGTCATTCAAGCACCCTTTTATTGGTTGAACATGGGCGTATAAATGTCTTCGCCTCTATGTCATCTATAAGTCTTCCATATTGCGCCATAGTGATATTCTTCATGTGAGGCTTTCCTGAGTAGAAACCTTGTACTAGTCTTCTAGCACCTTAAACTACATTAGTGAAATTCAAAAAAGCTAAAACTACTAGTATTACTATTGAAAAAAGTCAAAGCCCCAAAGAACCTAAAGTCTTAAGGAGCCTGATAGGGTTCATCGCATCTTACAACTTTAGAAAAAAGCAGCGGTAATCCCACACTCTAAGCACTACCATGCTTTTTAGTTAAAGATGTCATAAAGACTCATAAACAACAGTTTTTTTATTCCCAAATATGGGAGAGGAGTTAAAAATCGCATGTGGGGTATTCGGGGCAATAAACTTCGAAAAGCAACCCAT
>CAZADP010000164.1:0-3268 GCA_964483905.1 uncultured Candidatus Bathyarchaeia archaeon
ACTTTCTCAGCTGCTTTTTGTCCGATTAGGCGATCTAGCTTCTTGTTCATGCGTCGTATGCGCTGAGTGACATTCCAAGGCTTAAGCCTGTACTCTTTCAATCTTGACGCTACGTCTCTTGGCAACATGCCATACGGTCCGGCGTGATGCAGCTCCTCTATGATGGCGCGGTCAACCTCATCCGTGCAGGCCACATCTTCCACATATTCCTGATCGAAAATAAACTTGTGCTCCAAACCCCTAACTATATGCCGCTGAGTAACCCTCAAAGCGTTCAACTCACGCCTAATCTCACGAAGAAGATGAACAATATACTTGTACTTGCCCTCCTTATCCCAAACAGCCCTCCCAACAGCCCTTTTTCGACCAGTTTTTAATGGTTCAGACACCAAAGAACACCTTAAAATGTCGCTACATGATTTGAGCGATGTTGAAATGCTCCAAAACGAGACTGTTTAGAGTAGATGCTGCAGGCTCACAATGTAGCCCCGATACAAAAGTCCGCCCGCGCCTACATCAATAAAGCAAAAACATGGTTCTGGTTTTTGTCTTCGGGCTTTTAAGCTTGGGATTAAACAGTCGCTGAAGAAGCTAGATTTATGATTTAAGTTTTGAATGGTGGAAGCGTTAGATTTGAATGGATTTGAGGCTTTCAATTAGGAAATTAGGTTTGGCTTTCAGCATTTGCTGTCTGGTATAGGGTCCTGTTAGGACGGCTATTGTGATAGCTCCTGCACGCTTTCCTGCCTCTATGTCTATTGGACTGTCTCCAACGATTGCACAATTGGCAGCCTCTACACCGAGCCGTTTTGATGCTTCAAGTATTATGTCTGGAGCTGGCTTGTGCCTTTTAACCTCGTATCCTGTGACAATTGTGTCGAATATATCTATGAGATTGAAGTGATGCAACACTTCTAAGACGGGTTTCCGATACTTTGTCGTAACTATTCCAAGCTTAAAACCATGGTCCTTAAGTTTTCGAAGAAGTCTAATAGTGCCAGGTTGAATTTTTGTATGTTTTAGGTGAATGTTTGAGTAGTGTTTTCTGTACTCGTTCGTGTACTGATTGACTTTGGCTTGTGATAAGTTTGGGACCAGAATGCGAAACATCTCTTCCAACGGCATTCCAATCATCCCAATGATTTTTTGTTCATCATAAGAGTGCCCGTTTGAGTCGAGAACTTTCTTATTGGTTTCAATGATGGCTTCCGAAGA
This sequence comes from uncultured Candidatus Bathyarchaeia archaeon, assembly GCA_964483905.1. Classification (GTDB taxonomy): domain Archaea; phylum Thermoproteota; class Bathyarchaeia; order Bathyarchaeales; family Bathycorpusculaceae; genus CAZADP01. Next base: position 1,216 of record CAZADP010000164.1, read on the forward strand.
GTCTACTAAAGTGCCATCTAAGTCGAACAGAAAGGCTTTGATACCGTAGTCGCGTGTACTAATTAGATCGGCTATCTTCAACATTAGTTTTCCTAAGAGAATTGCAGCTTAAATATGTAATCGCCGTGTACCATTCAATTTTTTGCAGATAAACACTATGCCTTGATTCATTTCTGTTCGATGAAACTGTTTTATACTATCTGAAACAATTAACACGTCTTGGAATTGTCATGAGTTTTGGAGAAGACTATATCAAACTTGTTGGGCAAATTGGCAACCTCACAAAAGAAGTTACGGGAACAAGCATTGTAGACGCTTACTTTGGTCCGAAAGATCTTTCTCCAGACAAAGCCAAAAAGCCTTTGGTTCCTGAAAAACTCTTGATGGATCTTGACAGGTTAATCGGGAAAGCAAAAGATATTGATGATGAGTTAAGAAGAATTGCCTTAATAAGCGACTTAGAATCGCTAAAAGTTGTTGTGAAGTGGATTTCCGGAGAGGCCATTGCTTTCATACCTTTGGTAGAGGGGATATTTGGCATAACTCCGCACAAGTTCGGACAAAATGATATTCGAAAAGCGCAACAAGTAGTAGAAGATGCATGTGCAACACTTCCAGGTTCTGATGTTTCTGAAAAAGTTCTTAAGTGGAGAGAAGAAAACAAGATCTCTCGTAAAGCTCTAAAGAAAATTATAGAGACTGAGATTGTCGAAAAAACTAAAGAGATAGAAAGGTTGTTTGAAGAACAAGTTTTCGCTTACTTCCCGACTAAAGTTGAAAACAAAGGAGTCGTCTACAAGACTACAACAGGTGAACCATGGGGTGCATACAACTATTATCAAGGAGATTACACAAGTATCAACATATTCAACATTGATAGAACCTTCAATAGATACAGGCTAATTACCACGGCGTGCCACGAATATGAGCATCATGTTGCTAGCCTTTTCGTTGAAAAATATTATCGTGAAACCAATTCACTTGACTTGTCGGCTGTCCTATTGCTTACAAAAAGATGCATAGTTGGCGAGGGCACTGCCGATTGCGTCAAAGACTTTTTAGGCATAAAACCGGAGGAATATGGAGAATTGTTGGAAGCTTTGAGTCGGCTCCAAGATATTGTAAACCTCAACGTTGCGTACATGCTAAATGTAGAGAACATTGACGAAAAGACCGCTGTTGAATATGTCGCTTCTGAGGGGTTTGTGCCCATTGAAGAAGCCAGAAAGGCGATTATGTTCAGTTTGCCATCGACGCCTGACGGTAAACCCAATTTGTTCAAACCTTATATTTACACATACTTTTTCGGGAGAAGAGATTACGTGCTACCCACTTTCCAAAAAGCTCAGAAAAAGGGCAAGGTCAAAGAGTTCTTTCAAACCTTGTACCTAAATCCATACTCTCGTTCAACTACGACATGGAAAATCGCATTTTCAATGATCTGAATTTTTAACGACCGAAATAAAGAGTAGAATGGAGATGCAGCAGATTCTAAAGTTAATCTACGTAGTTATAGACGGTATGGGCGACCTACCAATTAAAGAGTTAGAAAATAAGACTCCGCTTGAAGTTGCAGAAACGCCTAACATGGACTTCCTTGCAAAAAACGGGAAAACGGGACTGATGTACACCGTTGGAAAGGGTATAGCTCCTGAAAGTGATGTGGCTGTCACCTCAATTTTGGGCTATGACCCCTTCAGGTATAGCACTGGTAGAGGAATCCTTGAAGCCGTTGGCACCAATTTAACTGTTAAAGATGGCGACCTTGCCGTAAGGTGCAACTTTGCAACATTGGGTCATAGGCAGAAAATTATTGATCGAAGAGCAGGAAGGGACTTGACCACGGAAGAGGCTGTGGAGTTGAGCAAGTCTGTAAATGAAAAAGTGAGATTAATTTCCTACCCTGTGGATTTTGAATTCAGAAATACCATAGGGCATAGAGGAGTCTTAGTCATAAGAAGCAGAGAAAAGCCCTTTTCAAGCAAGATAACAAATACAGATCCAGCTTATTCTAGGATGGAGGAGCTTGGCGTGGCAGAAACTGAAATTAAAA